>JAAYFX010000312.1 GCA_012728025.1 Clostridiales bacterium | reverse complement strand
GTACGAGCCGAAGCATTGCACACCTACAACGTCGGTGCTAAAGAACTATGCGAACCAAGCACCGCAGTTCCCGCATTACATAAAGAGATAACTTTTAATACGTTAAACTATGGACGAACAATCTAAAATAGAGATGCTGACGCAGATGATGCGTAGGAAGCACGGAAACGAGGTAACAAACCTCTCGCTCGGTTTGGAAACGAAACTCGGGATTTGGTGTACGTTTCAGATTAACGGGATAACGGCATCAGAACTTGTTACGTGGATGCAGATTGCGTTCTTCGTATAAAACGCCGAACCGCCGGAGCGTTTAATCCGACGGGCTAATACATTTTTAACAATTAAAACGTTTTTACAATGGAAAGATTTCAAATCAAAGGCGCACCTACGTGTCGCGTAGTGTACCCGAAAGGTCTGTTTACCAAAACGCTCGTAAAGGGCGCGGAGGACAAACCGGAGAATTACAAGTACAACGCAATCATCCTCGTCCCGAAAGACGACGCGGACAAGATGGCACAAATGGAAGCGGCGTACGCGGAAGCGTTCGCGGAGTTGCAGGCCAAAGGCTTCGGCGGCAAGACCGCAAAGGCGATTAACCCGAAGCAAAACTGTTGGGAGGACGGCGATGAGTACGCCGACAACAACAAAAACGCGGAAGCGTTCCGGGGTTATATGCGTCTCAAAGTGTCGTCTCGCTACGTGCGGCCTATCGTAACGGATATGGCCAAACGTTCAATCTTCAACGGTTATCCGATTTCCGGCGTTGAAGCCGAGCGTATTTCCGACGAAGAACTCGGCGACGGAGATTATATCTTTGCCGCCGTGTCCTTTTGGACATACGCAAAGGGCAAAGGTATGGAGGGTATCGGGGCAAACATCCACGCAATTAAGCGTGCCGCCGCCGGAGAACGAATCGGCGGAGCGTCGAACGACGTAGACGACTACCTCGACACCGAGGATTACGAGTAGGTTTATGCGCGTTCGGAACAAACACACTAAACGTGCGGGGTTATGTATAATCAATCGCGTTGTAGGTGGCCTTGTATGCGTCCTATACGACGGCGATACCGAATGTGTTTGGGAAGAACGTAGTAATTTACTTGTAGAGTAACAACAGGCGTACGGAGATTGGGTTCTCCGTACGTCACTACCTTAAATTTTAATAGGTATGATAAGAACAGTATTAAGTTTATTCGACGGAATGTCGTGTGGGCAAATCGCGTTACGTGAAAACGGGCAAACCTTTGAGCGGTACTACGCGAGCGAGATAGATAAAAAAGCGATTGAGCAAACGAAGTTAAACTTTCCCGACACTATACAACTCGGCGACATTACGCGTTGGCGTGAGTGGGATATTGATTGGTCGCAGGTCGATTTGATACTCGCCGGTAGTCCATGTCAAGGGTTTTCGTCAGCGGGTTTGGGTCTTAACTTTAGTGACCCACGTAGTAAATTGTATTTTGTGTTCGAGGATATACTCAAATTCGCGCAGACACAAAATCCTGATGTTAAGTTTCTACTCGAAAACGTGAGAATGTCGCTCGAAAACATGAGTGTTATAACCCGGCGTTTACGTTTGTACCCTGTAAATATCGACGCAGCTCGCGTAAGTGCGCAACACTGGGAACGTTTTTATTGGACAAACCTGCGCACCAAACGAGATGAAACATTAAATATAGATGTGGTTGACATCCCGCAACCCGCCGACCGCAACATCGTGTTGCGGGACATATTAGAGGAAAACGTACCGGAAGATTATTTCTTGTCGGATAATAAAGTGCTACATTTGACTAACGGGAGTAATAGAATCTCCGGCCTGACTGTATCATCAACGGGTTTGCGACCGTTCAAAAATGACGGGAGGAACGGCTCGCTGTCGGAATACGGAACTATGGCTTTTGATACGCAGAAATGTGGTACTCTAACTACAACGAACACCCCGAAAGTAGTGATACAGGTGGGAAACCTTGTAAACGGGGCGGGCTTCAAGAACCCACAGCGCGGGCGAGTGTATGCTATCGAGGGGAAATGCCCGACGCTAACTGCCGGGAGTGGGGGAGCGTTAGAACCGAAACTACTAATCGTAATAGATGATAAAACGTACCGGATACGTCGAATGACGCCGGGGGAAATGTCAAAAGCTCAAAGCATACCGGAGTGGTACGTATGGGCTTGTGCAAAAACGCAAGTGCAGAAAATGACAGGTAACGGTTAGAACGTTGCAGTAATACAACATATACTGTCGTATTTATGAGAAAACTTTTCATCGACTTTGAAACGCGTAGCGCAATAGACCTTAAAACCGTTGGGGCGCACCGGTATAATATGGATGCGTCTACCGAGGTGCTGTTGGTCGCGTATGCGTTCGACAACGACCCGGTAGAGGTATGCGAGGAAATGCCGTCTCACGTATGGGACGCTATCGAGGATAGGAACGTACTGAAAATTGCTCACAATGCGGAGTTCGATATGAGCGTCTGTAAATATGTTCTCGGTATCGACATATCGTACGACGATTGGTTCGACACTATGTACCAAGCGGCGTATTATGAGTGGCCACGTAAATTGTCGGAACTTGCAAACGTGTTGAATACGACACGTAAAGCGTCGCAGGAGGAACTTATGTTTTTCTCCTTGCCGATTAAGCCGAAACTAAAACGTAACACCTCGGCGGCGAACAAAGAGTACAACAGGCTCGTACAGCTGTTGCCGCCGGAGTTTAACGACCCAAAAGAGTTTCCCGATGCGTGGAATAGGTTCAAAGACTACGCACGTGGAGACGTCGAGGTTATGCGTGAGTGTTTCAACAAGATGCAAGCCTTACCGCAAATCGAACTAACCGCGATGCGGCTCACGTTTGAAATGAATTTCAACGGAGTGCCGTTCGATGTAGAATTGGCTCAACGTATAATGCAACGCGTTCACGAGTACGAAACAAACGCAAGTGCCGAAGCGTTGGAACGTTTTGGTATCGAGAATCTGAAATCGACACAACAGGTACAGGCCGCTTTACAGGCTCGTGGCGTGTTCCTACCGTCGCTCGATGCCAAACAGCGCGGCAATGTGACACACCCTATATTAGACCTGCGGGAGCAGGCCTCCGGGCTTGCTTTCAGCAAGTTGCCAAAGGCGATAAGCCGACTATGCCCGGACGGGCGCATACGAGGCGAATTTGTCGGCTACGGGGCGCACACGGGGCGTTGGAGTAGCAAAGGTGTGCAGTTGCAGAATTGGGCGCGAACCGGAGAGAACGTTTCGGAGACGTTGGAGAGCGTGGAGAGTTACGCGCATCTGCGTCAGCACTTACGTTTGTGTCTCGGACACGATACACACCTGTCTTTTACGGGGGCTGACTTGGCGCAGATTGAAGCGCGAATCGTTGCGTATCTCGCCAACTGTAAGTACCTTATCGAAGCGTTCGCCAACGGCGAGGACGTCTATTCAAAGACCGCTGCCCGGATGTTCGGTGGCGAGTGCGACCCGGAAACAGGTAAGCATCCGAAACGTCAGTACGGCAAAGCCGCCGTGTTGGGCTTCGGTTACGGCGGGAGCGGTGCGGCTATTGAGCGTATCGACAAGAAATTCTACGATGAGATTGGTGCGGGTGCGGCGCAGGACTTGTGTTATACGTATCGTGATGCGCACCCGGAGATACGTTCACTTTGGTATAAGATAGACGGCGCATTTCGGGAAGCCATGAAATCGAGTACGGCACAACTGTACCGTAATAAGGTGCTATTGAAGTTTACGTACGACGGTAAGACCATGCGTATTACGTTACCAAGTGGCAGGGCGTTGTACTATCGTCACGTGCGCGGGACGCCCGGACAGTACGGTTTAGACTTATCTTATATGTCGTACGGGGAGGGGCATACGTCGTGGAAGAAACTTTGGCACGGTACTATGGTTGAAAACATTGTGCAGGGTATTGCACGTGATATTCTCGTTGGTGCAATGGCTCGTTCGTGCGAACGTGCGCCCGATGCACAACTCGTAATGTCCGTACACGACGAAGCGGGTTATTTGCACCCACCGCACGTACCGATGCTCGACATATTTTTAGAGGAAATGGCACGACCCGTAGAGTGGGCGCCGGGATTAATAACAACAGGGGACGGCTTCACTTCAGATCGCTATCGAAAATAAACAGGTATGAGTGTATACGATATAAGTTTAGGAACTAACCGTAAGGATACAAATACGAAACAGTTCCGTTGGGAGTGGAGCGAGGTTGTTAAGAGATTGAAGAATGTAGAGTACGCGGAACATACGCTCGAACAGTATGCCGCTATGACAAAAGCCCAACGCGTCGATGCAAAGGACGTTGGCTTTTTCATAGGTGGACATACCGAGAAACGTAAAGTTACGTATCGACAGATTCTATCTCTCGACATTGACGATGCTAACGAAGATACGTTAGCGGAGTTACGTAAGTGGCTCGACGGACACACCTACATTCTACACTCTACGCACTCGTCTACACCGACGGAGCCGCGCTATCGCGTGGTCGCACCGTTGAACCGGTACACCTCGGCAGACGAATACGGTGCTATGATGCGTGTACTACACGACAAGTTCAAACTGCCGCTCGACGTGGCAACGTTCGACTTTAACCGAATAATGTTTTTGCCGTCTGTACCGAAAGATGCAGAGTATTTTTTCGAGGACAAAGTAGGCGACCCGATTAACGTAGACGACCTACTCAAAGAATTAAAGAATTGGCAGGACTTGTCAAACGTACAAGTTCCAAAGAAAATACAAGTGCAAGACCCTTTAAAGAAAGGGGGTATAATCGGAGCGTTTTGTAATCGTGTCTCGATACGCGAAGCGATTGAAACGTATCTGTCGGAGAAATGGCGACCGGAGAGCGACGGTAGCTATACGTTAATCGGCGCGTCCACTACGTCAGGCGGTAAAATATTCGAAGGGAAATACTTCGTGTCGTTCCACTCGACCGACCCGTATCTCGGTAAGTCGCACAACGCTTACGACGCGATACGGTTGTACAAGTTCGGCGGCGGCAAAGCCGGGGAAGCAGGTATGGCCGCGTTGTGTGAAGAACTTGGCGTAAAAGCAGAGGACGGTAGCAAAGTTAAATTAGCGTTGGATGAATTAGACGATGACGAGGCAAAAACGATACTCAAAGAACGCCTTACGTTTACGAAACAAGGGGAACTCGAAAAGACGATTGAAAACGTAGAACTCATTTTGACCTACGACCCCGCGCTTGCCGGATTGTTCGGGTACGATATGTTTACCGACGCACCGGTGCTTAAACGTATGCCGTATTGGAGAACATCCGTGGACATACGTACGCCGGGGGAGGATTGTCGGAACATACAGGAGTACGAGGGAATGGAAGATGTAGACGAAAGTCGTTTACGTAAGCACCTCGAAAAACATTACGGATTACGTGGGTCAGACCGGAGCGTGCAGGATGCGTTGAACATCGTTGTACAGGATAATTCGTTCCACCCGATACGTGAGTACCTTAACAGTTTGGAGTGGGACGGCATACCGCGTTTAGAGACAATTTTTATTGACTGTTTCGGCGTAGCGGACACGTTGTATTCACGTGAAGTAGGCTTAAAGTTCTTCGTCGGAGCGGTTCGCCGTGTGTTTATCCCGGCATCCAAAATGGACTACATACCTGTTTTGGTGTCGGATGAGGGGCGAGGCAAGTCTCGTTTCATTCGACGTATGGCGAAGATATGGGGTAGTGATACGTTCTACACGTTCAACGGCTCAAAGGAGGCGTACGAACAGTTGCGCGGCGTGTGGATTATGGAGATACCGGAGTTGAACGGTATTCAGAATCGTAGCACGAATAGTCGTAAAGCGTTTGTAACCAAAGGAGAGGACAGGTACCGTTCGGCGTATCTTAAATACACAAAAACATATAAACGTCAATGCGTATTTATAGCTTCGTCGAACGACGTCGTATTTCTCGACGACCCGTCGGAGGACGGCAGACGTTGGTGGGGGCTTATGTGTAACCCGGATAACGTGAAGATAAACGTTCACTCGGACGAGTTTTTGGACTTGGTGGACGACTATTGGGCAGAAGCCGTGCATTACTACCGACAAGGCGTTAAGCCGATGTTGTCCGATGCCGCCGAGGTGGAGGCACGCAGACTGCGACAAGTTCACAAAGCGGAGGATATGGAGATTGGTGCGTTGATTGACTATCTGAATATGCCCGTACCGGAAGATTGGAAAGGCAAGACGTTGTTTGAACGCATACATTATTGGAAAGAGGAGCGTAATCAATGGCACGGCGCAGTACGAGACACGGTTTGCGCTACGGAGGTAGCACGTGAGTTCTTTGAAATACCGCGTTCCGTTAATATGAAGTCCGAAGCACGTCGTGTAAACGAAGCAATACGTGCAACCGGGCTGTTCACGCAGGACGGAAGTAAAGCACGTTTCGGCGAGTATGGAGTAGCGATAGCGTGGATTCGCAAAACGTCGATAGTAAAAACGATTAAGGAAAGTAAAAAATGATACGAGAATTATTCATACGTGAATTAGAAAAGTACGGAGCTGACCAACGGTTAGCCGACCGACTTTTAGTGTACGGAGATAAGCCTTATTTGATATGGCTCGTACGCAAAATGACCGACCGGGAGAAAGTAAACGAATCGTTGGCTCTCATTGCGTCGGCTCTCGGTTTGCCGCTATCTCAAATACGGTACGCGTATTTCAAAGCCCCGAAGCGCACGTTAGACGACGTGTGTAAACGTAAGGAGTTCGCATACCTTGTGGACTACCTCAACCGGGTGTACCCGTTCCCGGACTTGTGGAACGCGTTGCTCCCGGTAGCGTACAACTCGTGCCGCAAGGTATGCGCGGAGCTTTTACTATCGAGCGGCGTTACGCCGGACGCGGTGCATCATACGTTGAATATGCCCGTGCGTACGGTTTACGAAGTGCGTAAACGATACCTCGCAGATTTCATACAACAGAAAGGAGACGGAAATGATACTGAACACGACCGATAAACCGTTCTTCGCTTTTTCGGCGATGCAACGGTTAGCGACACACGGGGAAACCGTCGTGTCGCAACACGTGCAGAACCTCGACGAGTTCGATGCGTTCTACGCACGTTACCGTAACGTGGCTTCCAAAGTAATTGTAGACGACACCGACTTTATTCTCGCTAACGACATTTGTAACAGCGTGGATTGTCCGGTCGTTACGTTGGACATTGAGAATATAATAGACCGGGGAACGTGGGAGTTCCGCGAGTATAATCCTGACGAAGAATGACAAAGCTAATACCATACGAAGAAACGCGTCAGTACCAAGAGTATAAAGCGCGGCAAGAACGCAAAGCGGAACGCGAAAAACAAGAGCGTGCCGATATGATAAACCGAGTAAAAAAATACACGGAGAAACAGGTCGATAACGCGTTTATGAAATGCGTCGAAGAGGCTGGTGCGTTCGCAACCAAGATGCACCCCGTAACGCAAGCCGGTATACCGGATAGGTTATTACATTTCCAACGTCGTACGTGCTACGTTGAAATGAAAGCGACCGGAGAACAATGCACACCTCTACAAGTCGAAATGCACAAACGTCTCAAAGCGCAAGGTGTCGAGGTGTACGTTCTCGACACCAAGATTAAGCACTTGTTAGACCTGTACGTTGTATGTTATACTACGTACGAGGGAAGTCATTATCATAAAAATCCACATCGTTAAACTTAAAAAGTGAGTATTATGTTCTTTCAAATCAAAAATGAGAGGTTCAAAATGACCTCGGTTACACGTTACAGTTCCCCGTTGGAACGTAGCGTTCATACAAGTAAATATTATATTTCCGTACGTTTCGGTGCGGCGGAACGGCTGTTCGCATTCGACACTCGTGAGGAGTGCGAAGCTACGTTGAAATACCTCGACACGGTTTTTAAAGTACAAGTGATATGATAGACGTAATTCAACGAGCCATAAATGATTCAGCTACTACCACATCAAATAGGAATCGTTCGGGAAGAGACGACGAGAGATAACGTTCTCGTCGTGTCACCGATGGCCTCCGGTAAAACGTTGGCCACGCTAACTGCGTCCACCGCCTTAATATACCGAGAGAGCGTAAAGAATATATTGATTATCGCTCCAAAACGGGTCGCAAGAGGTGTGTGGGCGCAGGAAGCGGCGAAATACGATATGGGCTTAAACATACGTTTCTGCGAACGTGCGGTCGATGTTAAACTGTTTCTCGTCGAACCGGCGAATCACCGTATCTGCGTGTGTAGCGTTACACGTATTACGGAGATTCCGCACGGTTGTTGGGATATGGTTATAATCGACGAATCGACGCTGTTCGGCAACAAGAAAGCGATACGTAGCAAGGAAGCCCGGCGTATATGTAACGGAGTAAAACGTCGCGTTCTACTCACGGGCACACCTATACACGGCGGGTACGAAAAGTTGTGGCATCAAATTTTCCTGTTGGACGGCGGCAAAGCGTTAGGCAAATCGCTGACCGCGTTCCGGGAAAAGTATATGCGTGTGAAGTACCAATCACACGGAGCATACACCGTTTGGGAAATGCGCGAGGACATGATACCTCAACTGCACGCAGACATAAAGCACCTCGTGTACGTGGTTAAAGATAGTATCGACTTGCCGCCGTGTCTTTACAAGAACGTGTACGTAGAGTTACCCGCGAAGCGTCGAAAGGAATACGAAGCGTTCGAGGACACGTCGATAGTCTCGTTCCGAGAAGAAAATAAAGGTGTGTCGAATCCGTACGGAGACGCTAAAACGTTAGTCGCTTTTGCGGCTTCCGCACGTGGCTCGAAGCTACGACAACTCGCAACGGGTTGTGTGTACGCCGACGAAAACAAGAAAGCGTATAGTGTTACCCATACCGAGAAAATAGAGGCCTTACAAGACCTTGTAGGTAGCTTCGACGGGGGGTTGCTTGTGGCCTATCAGTTTCAGAGCGAGTACGAGGAGTTAAAAAAAGCCTTTCCGACGTCTCGACAGATAGGTACGTTGCAGGACGAGAACGATTGGAACGCCGGGCGCATACCTATTGCATTGGCGCAGTCGCAGAGTATCGGGCACGGTTTGAACTTGCAATTCGGCGGCCACGTAATCGTTTGGTATAGTCCGACGTATGACGCCGAGGTGTATTCGCAGTTCAACGCACGATTACCTCGGCCCGGCCAAAAAGCGGATAGCGTTTCGATTATTCATTTAATCGCACGCAACACGATTGAAGAACGTGTACTGAAAGTGATTCAGCACAAAGGAAAAAATGCAGAACAATTCACTAAAATTTAACTAAAATGGAAAGAAACGTAGAACCGAATGTGGACTTTTTAGTTCGACATCGCACAAGTGAAATGACACAAGCCGACGTGATAGCTACTCAACAGTACATCGTTTCGGCGTTAAAGCGCGGACACGTTAAACTTACAACGTGTAAGTTTGGGGATTTCGAGATTCTTGTCATGCGTCGTTCCGTATTCTCGTGGGTAAGGTATGAAATAATATCTTTCTCCGAGCGGCGTGAAATACGCAAACGATACCCGGTAGATAAAAAGGTTTCAAAAAGGGCGTAGAGCGTATGAGTGATAACGTAAACCACCCGAAGCACTACACGTCCGACCCGTCGGGTATAGAGTGCATCCAAGTTACGGAACACCGTAACTTTTGTATCGGCAACGCTATTAAATACTTGTGGCGTGCCGGACTGAAAGACGGCGACGAGAAACAAGTCGAAGACTTACGTAAAGCCGTTTGGTATATTAACCGTGAAATATCTCGATTAGAATGGCAGAAATCGAAAAAATAAACCCCCTCGAAATCCTCGACCACGAACGGTTTGACGGATTCTTCGACGTTGCGGTGGCCGAACTAACCGCCGGACGCAAACACGGCGTTAAGTACAAACGTAGTGCCTACGACGCGCTCCTCGACAAAGGTGTGATAGACAACGCGGTTACGCGCAAAGTCGAAATACTCGCGTGCGCCCGTAAACGTAGCAACTTGTCGAAACGTGAACGTGATATGCTTGAACACTTAACTATTAGCGCAGGTGCGAAACTCGTTGCGTATATTAACAAACAGAAAAATGACGGACATACCTCTGTGGGTTCAGACGGAACTGAACAGAAAGATAGCGAATAACGAATCGACCCGCGACGGTAAATTCTACGTGTTCACCGTAACGCGGGAAGAGTGTGGCCGGTTCGACTGCACCGTACAGGTATGGCGCGGTAGAATACTGATAGAAACGTTCCGTTCTCTTAAGCGCGTAACGTGGGAGAACTTGGACATTGAACACCTATAAAAGAAACGCCGTATCGTGATTGATACGGCGTTTCTTTTATAGGTGGTTCTTAAACCGCACCTCCGGGGGTGTAGGGTGTTCGAGATACCCACCCGTTAATAGCAAACCTTAGATCGCCTTCGTTTGAGCTGTTTGCCGCATTCCAGAAATATATGGTAAGTTTTCGGGAGATATGAGAGAGGGGTGTGTACGTCCATTCGAAATTAAAGCCCGGTTGGTTCGAGCTGTGAAGTAACCCGTCCCGCGCCGGGTTTAACAAAGAAACCGACACCGTAGGAACGGCTATATTCCTCGGAATATCAGCCGCCAGCTCACCACCTTTTACCCATATCTCTACACGCCCCCTATCCATTTCGTAGTCTTGCCTGAACGTGACCACACCCGTAGGTTCAAACACCTCATCCGCAAAAAAGGGTGCGTCACTTCCCGGAGACGTAACGATTGTTGCAGTTGTTGTATTACCGCTTGGGACGTCGCTGATAGGTACGTTGAAGATTACGCCGAACGGTTGATACGCGTTCAGCCACCCGTCCTCAAAGTTTTCCGCAGGTATTTTTACCGCCCCAATGTAAGCCCATTTCCACGTATCAATGTTTGCAATCGAAAACGTTCCGATAGCCGTTCCGCCTATGTCTATGCTATTAACGATTCGGTTATACGAAAATGGATGCTCCGAACCATCCGCGAAAATACGTAAGTCCCCCGACGGCACTTCGTGCGCATACACGGTTGCACCGACGTTTATGCGCGAATCGGCGGTGTCCTCATGAACGTAAAGTTTCTCGTTAAACGCTACGATACCTGCTGAAAGCGTGCCGTCGCCTTTGTCGTTAAAGCCCCAAAGAATACGGGGTGCACCTGTCGTACCGATAGCTAAGGCCTCGTTTAGACCATCCCATACCGCCTGTAAATCCTCTACACGAAGAGGGCGCTTCACGCCGGGTAAGACGTTGTTTAATCTTTTCTGTGCCATTTTATTGATATATTATTGGAGTTTGAACGTAAAAAGGTATTAACAATTCGAGATACCCCGCAACCTCTTGTTGCGAAGCCCCATTTAATGTAATATGGATGTACTCGACGTTAGGCTTAAAGGAAAACGGAACTATTGCGTTGTCGGCACTCCCGTCGTATGCGAAATCTGCAACATCTCCCGAACCGTCGTACGCGGCAAAGTAGTCGTTGATTAACACTACTATCTCCATATCCGCGCCGGATATTTTTTTAAGTACACGGATTATTTGGTCTTGACTGTTCGTACATTCCGCTATCGCCAAGGCAATAAGACGTGCGCGGTTAAACGTGGGTGAAATGAACGGCAGACAAAGACAAAATATGAATCGGTACAAATCAGACGGTTCACCGTCCGACCGCACACTAAACTCTTTGAGATAATGTGCGACGAGTTTCGGCATATTTATATACTTAAACATTACTGCATAACCTTTATGTGAGAAGCCGTAATTTCGGTAGCGAAAATAAAGGCCCCGTTTACGAGATCAAATAAACCTTCAACCGGACGTGTCGCACGTATTTCACCGCTCAACTGCATTTCAGACGCAATAGGGTCGTTAAATCCTACCGCAACTACGTCGGGTTGCTGTTGAATAACATCCAAGATTTCCGTAAGAGCCACCTTGTTGTTTTCCCGGAACACCGATTCATACGCTAACAGATTAGCGTTTATTTCGGTCGCAACCATACCTGCATCAGCACCCGCACGTACATATATGAGGATGCCGGGGTCGGTTATATTTGCTACGTCCATAGACGTAATGCTTATTTTCAACCCTATCGGTTGAAACGCCTCGAAATAGGTGCGGAACGCGTCGAGTTCTCCGGTGGTTAATTTACGTAAATGCCCGTCTGCTCCGATAGCATTGACAAACAACGTGTACAACGGGTAAGAACCTGTTACATACGCTTGCTTTACTAACTGCTTGCCGGGGTCGATAGTCGCGTAATAGGCCCCTTGGTTTATACTGTCGTAAATCAACATATCGCCGAGTTGGAAAGCCACAGCCTTACGTCGGTAATACGTTTTGTTCGTAACCTTTTGATTCGCAAGCGCGGCGTTAATCGTAGCAAGTGTATTGTTACGTTCCACCGTTTCGCTATCGGCGTAAGAACCAACGGTGTCGATGATTTTATTTTCAATCGACCCGTCGCTATTCGCAAAATCGGGCAGGACGATTTGCAACGCTTCCAGTATTTTACTTACTGCACCCATATCATTCGATTGTTATAGTTATTTTTTCTCCGTTTGCGAGTGCGTTCTTACAACGTTTTACAAGTTCGGTTTCATAAAATGTAGAGTTTATGACACGCCCCACCTGTTTGTTTTCGCCGACCAAAATACATCCAGCGGTGTCAGCAGGTGTATTGCCTCGGTGTATCAGTACACCGTCAAAATGTTTAACGTTCAAAAGACGCGGTAGTTCACGTTTGAACTTGGGCGAAACATTAACAATCACGTCGTACGTTCCGTACGGAATGGACGTTTCACCGTATATCTTACCCTCCCCAACGTCGTCGAGGTCGCCGTCTTTATTAAGGTCGCGTGTTACGTCCTCCAACGTATCGCAGAAATACGAGCCCTCGATAAACATTGAGCCTATCGTGTATTTCGAGCCGAGGAATCTACGTTTAACGGTTAGTTTCATAAGCGTTTTTAATTTAAAGAGTGTAACAGGTCGTTACCATACTCGGCGACCATATCCGCAACGTACGTATCCGTAGTGTAGGGTGCTTTCGCAACTGCACGTTCGTTATACACGGGTAGAGTAATGTCCAACTCCCGACCTTGTATGTCAGGTGTCCACGTTTGCCCTATATCGGCTACGTCCTCCCAAATATCGGGGATAGCGTCAAAGCCAATCCGGACGCCAACAGGGAGTTGTTGTAACACCGCAGGAAAACCTGTCAGCGAACCGGATTGGTTTAACGCTACGTCTACTGCCGTAGTATTTTGAGGTATTTTTATTTTAGCCATAATTTGCTTTAAATTGGAGGTTCGAGTGTTCGTCAATCCATATACGTACGCTTTTACCTCCGTCACGTTCTACGGCGCGTATAGCTCTCGCTATGTCACGTTTAGCGTTGCGCATACGACGGTTGTAGAGTTTAGCCGGTAAGCGTTCGCCGACGTGAGGTGCAGTCAATAGACAAATCTCGGAACACGCGATTAACGCGCAGTTCTGACTGTCAATCTCATCTGTTTTGAAACTGCCGTTATTTTTGATAACAACGTCATGTTTCTCAAAATCGAAATATATCCCGGTCATTGTTTCACTTTTTCGTTCTCGTAGTCTGAATCTTTCACCTCGGTAAGCTTCTTACGTGTGTAAGACGTTGCGGTAGTGCTTTTCGGAGTAGGTGTAGCCCCCGACACCACGCTATCAATATAGGTATGTGAGTGGTTTGCAATGTTAGTCTGAATATCGTTTATTTCACCCTGTAACTTATTCAAACGTTCCGTGAGTTTACCTAAAATCACTAAACCATTCAACGTACCACCATTCATTTCAATAACGTCCGTGTCCATACGTATGGTCGATTCGCCAATCGTTAGTAGAATTTCATCCACCTCGGAAAACGCAATGAAATGCGGCTGTTCGTCGTCTCCATTCACCAACTGAACGACGGCAAGCGATTCGGCGGTCGGTATAACCCGCAACATACCTTTGGGGATAGCCGCGAGTTGCGTAGGTACGGGTAACGATTCGTCGCCCTCGTAGATGCGTACGTACGCCGTTTCGCCGTCCTCGCTGACTTTATCAACTGTAACAGCGAACGCACGAACGGAACGTACGAGGTCGGCAATGTCATTGCCGAACCTTTCGCCAATCGCGTTCCAAACGTCATCATATTTCTTACTCATAGCGAGAACACTTGGTCGGTTAATGAAATCGTTTGAAAATAGCCCTTCTCATTCGCTTTGAATTGGTAATCCAAAACGTAATAGCCGCCGCTCAACGCGGGGAAAACCGTGTCTTTATACGCGATCCAATCCATTACATCGAGTTTCGGGTATAGTAACGTAGTTACACTACCTCTATTACGTAACCCACGTAATTTTGCGAGCATTTGGTCTGCAAAATTTTGTATACCGTCTTTAGTGTTATGCGGAGCGTAATAACGTTCCACTTGTCCATGCGTAACCTCAAACTCACTCTGCGACGTTTTACTTCTCGACGTTCCGTAACCTCCGGTAGCCGTCCATTTTGTACCGTCTTTAAGTATACCTACGACTTTAACCTCGTAATCCACGAAACGCCCGTCCACGGGGGTTATATCCCGTTCAACCACGTTGTACCGTGTGTCTAATTTCGTCTGCGGCCTGTCGCTTTTCGTCACTCCCGCACCGATAAACACGTTGTAACCTCGGCTCACTCCACCATACAGTACGAGCAACTGCATAAGTTTTTGTACTGTGTCGTACGGCGAGCGGCCGCTCCAGTTACGGAAACTCAACGACGTCGTGACGGCTTGCACGTTCTTATCCTCAACGGAATAACGTAATTCGGGTATCGGACGCGTAAAGCCTAACTTCTTACGCTCTTTCGTGAATCCGTCCTGCGCAACAGGTATGCAGTCGCTTACTATTTGTTGTAACGTCGCGTTTTCGTTCCATATCTTTTGGATATTTCCGAAACGTAGTATAAACGCGTTGTCTTGCAAATATACTTTCGTCGGAAAACCCTCCACTACGTGTTCGATAAAACCTGCGAAAACGAGAATCTTCTCGTGCGATTCCATTTCGTTCGTGCGAGCGTTCCACGAATCGTACCAACACCATACCTCTACTTGGGCGCAGGGTCGGATATGGGACGTTTCGGACGTAACTACTACGGTTTCGTTTTTTTCGTTTACGGTTTCAATCGTTTTCGTAGTAACGAACGTTGCGCGAGTTCTTGCACGTGCGCGGCCTTTCGTGCCGTCACGTCCGATAGCGTATAACGGGATAGTCAATACGCCGGTGTTTCCGAGCGTACGGCTGTCAGCCTTACACTCGAAGCTCTCGAAACTACCAATGGAGCGACCCTCCACGATAACCTCGTTCCGGCATATTAACCTATTCGTGTTCATTAGCTATTTACTAACTCGGTTTTCTCTTGTTTCGCTTCGGGGCTAACCTCGCGTAAGTCTAACGTCAATACGTTCTCATCATATTTCACTTCGGTAAGTGAAAACTCGAACGTGTAAGTCCCCATTCCGGCACGTGGTATGAACTTGTAGTCCGTCATTATCACGTGTTCCACCCGGAACGTGTTATTTATCATATCGTTGTCAATCGTAAAGACAGCATCCGATTCGTACAAATCGTCGAGGAATTGCGAAAGATGTTGCATTTCGAGGTTTGTATCTACGATTTGCAAATTGTCTTGCACGCTCCCGGGGTGAAAAAATCGGTAGCCCTCTCCGGTTTCGTTACGCGCTTTTACGCCCCGTAGGCCGATACGTAACGTACAGTCAATCGTTTTGGATTCCTTCCGCGTTTCCTGTATGATGTCGATACCGTCTACGAGCGACGAAATGTTGAGTTTCTTTTTCGCTCGTAATGTAAACGTTTGCGACAACGGTAGGAAATACTCTCCAAGTTGTACTGACCACAGTTTTTCGTAATCGAAGCGCTCTAAACCCCCAGTTTCTGAACGTGTACGCTTATCCGTGGCTTTACTGCGGTGAACGAACACGGATTCGCCATGCGAATCCCCGGTAAAATCTACGTTCGTATCGACGTTACGTAAACGCCCCAAACCTATCCATGATTTTGCGAGCGTCAGCACAACCGCTTTACCGGCGAGAGTTGCCACGTCGTCTAACGTTTCGGCTACAACCCCAATAGCTTGTGCAGGTTTAGAGCCGTGATACGTATCTTCTACTTTTTCTGTCCACGCTTGGACTTTATCGTTTAACTGTCCCATACCTTACTACGTATTAAAACCACCGGGACGACATTTTGTTAGACGAACCTAACAACGCTTTCTGCAACCCCTCGGCGGCCAACATTTCGAGATTTTCGCCGATTACCGCGACCGTTTCTTGCGGACTTGTCGCCTCGATATTACTCTGCCACTCCACGATAGGTGCGTGGAAATGTATTTCCAACGCTCGGCGGTCACGGTTTACGCCTGTTAAGTCGCTACCCGGTTCATAACCACCGCCGGAACTTGTCGAAGTTATACGTTCCGTCTCTGTGTACCATGACGGCATTACATTCTCGTTAGCGAGAGGTCGGGTCATGTTAAGTTCGTAACTTGGGTACGCACCCTTATAATTACGCCCGTATTGGTTACGTTGCTCTTTGGATATTTGAAGTTGCGTTCCGTAACGTCCAAGTCCTCGTGTACGTAGTGCATATTCTGGAGTAAGGCCTCCTACATGCGCTGTTACAGACGTACTATCTCGTGCGACTTCGTAAGGCCCATACGCACTACGTACGCTACTCGGGTCAGCCCAAAAATCCGAACCTATACGATTCGCGTCGTTCGGAACTTGCATCCCTCGTGGACGTAACGTACTACGTAAATAATCGTCGTTCCATTTAAGGCGCGTTATAGCACTATTTAGCTCTCGGTTTATCCTCGATTCAAAAACGTCGGGTGCAAGGTTTTGTCGTTGCAACGCCTGGCCCTCAGGACTTGCAAGATACTCCGCACGTAGTTTAGCACGCACTTCCGGCGATTCGGCTAACAGATCAAACGCTTCTCGTCTCGTCGAACGTCGGTTTCGCTCCATTTCGTCCACGTCTATCCCAGCCCAGTCGCGAAATTTTTCTACCAACGGCGTAAGTTTTTCTGAAACCCACCCGGCATTACGTCCCAACGTTTCGAGAATAATAGACAAATCGTCGAACCAACGCATCAATTCGGGGTTATCCGCAAGCGTAGTCATTAGACTGTTTACGGCGG
>JAAYFX010000184.1 GCA_012728025.1 Clostridiales bacterium | reverse complement strand
CAGGTGGCCCGTATTCTTGGTATGAACAGGGGCTTCACAATAGCCATAGTAGGCGCCGGTAATCTTGGCCATGCTCTGATAGAAAACTTTGACTTTGCAAGCAATGGCCTGCGCCTTGTTGCCGCCTTTGACTCTAACCCCGACCTTATCGGCAGGGATTTATCCAACATACCGGTTTATGACAGCGCCATTATTCCCGAATGGTTTAAGGAAAACCCAACAGACATCGTTGTTTTGACTGTTCCAAAAAGAATTGCAAAAGAAATGGCAAAAACCCTTGCTGACTGCGGTGTCAGGGGTATCTGGAACTTTACAAATATTGAGCTGGAGCTTGATGACCCTAATGTTCGAATAGAAAACATACATTTCTCAGACAGCCTTCTGACCTTGGGCTACTTTTTAAATGAAAGGTCAAACGAGAAGGAAAGCAGCGAGAGTTGACAATAAGCGGAGGTAATTGTGAAAATTAAACGAATAGCTACATGGATGTTGACCCTGTGCCTTATAGTCGGTTTTTTCCCTATCGTAGCCTTGGCTTCCCCAGGGAGCGCCGAGGACCCTCTTATCTCGAAAAGCTATGTAGACGAAAGCTACAAATCCCTTGTTTTGTCAGAGTCTCTGGAGCTACTTAAAAACTCTATGACGGTTTTACACTATAAGCTCACTCAGGCGGCAGGGGCCTTTGATGCCCAGTCCAATATGATTTCTGCTCAAGCAGGGGACAGTCTTTCCCTTTCTTCCGGTGCCGGATTTACCCTTCTTAAAGGCAGTGCTTCTTTAAGCAGCCTAAAGGGAAGCCTGCTTGATTTAACCAGCGGAGCTGCCATAACAGGTTCTCAGACTCTTCAAGAGGGGCACCGTTATCTTGCAGCTGAAAACAGCTCAGCCACATTTAGTTTTAAATCTGATGTCTCGGGCTATGCCGAAGGCAACACTGTGCTAAACAAAGCAGAGGCTATTGTTTTTGCAGACGTTCCTGATAAGGCATGGTATAAAAACTACGTTTATTTTGCAGTTTCAAAGGGACTTGTTAACGGCAAGTCAAGCACAAGATATGAGCCTGAAAGCGACATTAGCTATGCCGAGACTATAAAGCTTGCCGCCTGTATGCACCAGCTTCATAGCACAGGTATGGTCAGCCTTGAAAACGCTCTTTCACCAAATGAATGGTATGATTCCTATGTAAGCTATGCTATTGCAAATGGAATTATTTCCGGCCCTTTTTCAAACTATGACGCAAAGATAAGCCGTGCCGAGTTTGTGGCGATTTTCTATGCTTCCATGCCGGAAGGGGAGTTTGAACCTATAAATACCGTAGGTGACAATAAAATTCCTGACTTTAAAATCACTGACAAATATGCAGGGGAAGTCTATGCTTTTTATAGGGCAGGTATCCTTATAGGTAATGATGGCCTTGGTAATTTCCATCCAAATACAATGATAAAGCGCAGTGAGGTGGCGGCGGTTCTTACCAGAATGTTTGAGCCGAGTGCCAGAAAATCCATAGACCTTTCATAATACTATGCATCCTTAAAAAGACTTTGGATTATACTTATT
>JAAYFX010000183.1 GCA_012728025.1 Clostridiales bacterium | reverse complement strand
AGTATCCACCGCACAAGGGGCACAGGCCCAATGTGTCAACCACTTGGAGCAAAGGTTCAATCCTCCGGAGCCTAATCAGGTTTGGGTTAGCGATATTACTTATGTGAGAATATCCGGAGGCTTTGCCAGCGTTGCCGAGGTCAAAATGGCGGCATTCCAATATATTGAGGGCTTCTATAATTCCAGAAGACCCCATTCCGCCAATAAGATGCTGACTCCCAACGAAAAGGAGGCTATGTTCCGACAAAATAGTTGAACCAATAACACTTTTAGCTGTCCACTATATTGACAGTAGTCCAAGGCATACCTTAGTGCAATACTTGAAATAAAAGACCGGCGCATTGTGACCTATGTGCTGGGGCACAACAATAACAATCCTCTGGTTTTTCAAACCTTGGATGCCGCAATCGAAAGGAACCCCAGGGCAAAACCTCTGCGTACCTGTGTAAATCATCAACAGAAGGTATCCGGTAAACTTATTGCCGGTATTGAAATCTTCCCAAAGCTTCTTCTGTTCATCCGGCGTAAAGGGTACTGTTTCGACTTCCTCAAACTCCGGAAGCTCTATATATCGGGCAAGGTTTGTGTTACCTCCCCCTGAGCGCATGCCCAGTCGTAAAGATGTGAAAGAAGCGTGCGTACATCTCGGGCAGTATAATGCGTAGGCGCATATTCATCTACACAATCCTGAAGGTCCTTAATTGTCAGTGCTGCTATGTTGATGTATGTTATATCTTCTATTTTGTCGAAAGCGGTTTTATATGAAGTTTGTTTTGATTTTGAAAGCTTGAGAGCTGTACTGCTGCTCCAGCCGTCATAAAGAGCCGAAAGTGTTACAAGCTTCTTACTTGGGGTTTTCTTTAGTGTTGGAATATATTCCAACGCTTCTTTTTTCGTCCTGAAGCCGCCTTTGGTACGCCTTATGCGGCGGCGTATACCTTCTGTATCCTTTTTCCAGCCAATAACGACTTCCGCAGTTCAGGTCCCTCCCCTTTTGTAAACCGTTCCCTCACCATTGCCATGAAGCTTAGGCTTTTGCTCTCGGATTTGCTTGCGGCCGCATTGCAGGCAATACTTTGCATCGTCCTGAAGCTCGACGGCGCATTTTTTATTTATGCATATCATCAGTTCACCTCTGGGTAATGATAAAAGCAATTACTTTGTGTCCAAAATGGACACGGCTATCCCTTAGAGTTTTTGCCGTAAAAAATCTGACCGCTTTTTAAATTTCTCTTATAATAGCAGCCCATGGCAAACTCACGGTCGGGATGTATGCATTTACCGTCATCACTGCAAGCTTCATACCGGTGGCAGCAGCTAAAATCCTTGGGAATTGCCAATATCATTGCCTCGGCTATCTCACATAAAAGGCTGGTATATTCCGCCGTATCCTCTATTGATTCTAAGGGAATGCGGCGATAAGCTCCGCCGGTGACCAGCTTGTGTTCGGTTCCCTCCGGAATAAACCGAGTATAGTCCGAGGATATCTCTATATACTTTGTCTTTCCGGACAGCTTATATGCGCAAAGAAGCGCCCCGTTTAACTTAACCACCAGTCTTTTACCACTTTCAACAAAGGCGGCAGTTAAAGCCTTTTCGGGAAGATACCACGACTCGGCAAGAGCTTTAAGCGCCGGCTCTGCCAGACGGTAAGCGACCAGCTCATCCGTTTCAGGTAATGAGTTTTTAAATAAATTCGACTGCATTATGGGGCCTCCTGCAAGTTATTGCTCCTGCTTATGTATCTGGATTTTAGATATTATTAAGCTTTTTCTATATAGGCGACAGCACAAGCAATTGCCCAAATATCGTTTCCTGAAACACTTTCGTATGTGAAATGGTTCAGCGGCAGTAAGTAAACGTTTATTACGTCTCCCACATACACGTTTTCTGTCCCAAGGTAGTGCATATAGTAAATATTATAACTGCTGTCACTTGCCAATATGTAAGTTACAGGTTGATTTCCAAAAGACTCCCATTCCACCATTTGGGTAATAGTTAGTGATGGGACAAAAATCAGTTTATCCCCATATTTGTCAGGAGATTTAGTATAAGCTTCATGTTTAAATTCGCTGTCAAGATGCTCATCCAGACCGCTTTTAAATCCGGTAGTAAAGAGTTTCCCATGTTCGGACAAAAAGTCGTATGCCTTTGATGTAATAGTATATTTCGCAGTATTATACTGTCCCAAATTTGCAAAATGTTCTGCTGGGGTTGGTGAAAAAGCTCCATTTTTAAAAGCCCCGTACTCGTTAAGCTGCTCGTCCTCAAAAGTGCGCTGCCCTGCTCCGTTAAATATCCCGTCTTTGAATTCACCTATATATTTATAAGCGTTTCCATCTCCGT
>JAAYFX010000330.1 GCA_012728025.1 Clostridiales bacterium | reverse complement strand
GGATAATATCGACGAATATGTTACACAGGAATTGCGCAAGTTGGATGCAATGGAGGTGCAAGCGTGGGAGGCGTGGGAGGCGTCCAAAACCGGAAAGCAGCGAACCAAAGAGAAAACCAACCGGGGGCGTCCAATCAAAACAGATGCGACCGATACCGACCCGGAATATTACGGGTATGATGAAACAACGGTTGAAACGTCGGCGGGCAATCCCCGCTTTTTGGATTTATTGTTGAACATTCAGCAACGACGGGCAAAAATGTTAGGGTTCGACGCCCCGGTTAAAATAGAGATACCCGGATACAATGCCGGAACCGAGGACGACAAACCCAAATACGATGCAACCGTTATTCCAAAGGATTTATTGTTTGCCGTCGCCGACAAATTACAATCCGCCGAATATGCAAAGGTTATGGCAGAGAAAGGAGGGGCGCAATAATGGCAAAGAGAACCGCACCCGCAACCCGTCCGGGACAAAGGCAACCGGAATGGACGAAACATATTTGCGACGACTGTAAACACACCCGTTGGGTCGAAACGCACCAAAATAAGGATTGGGAGGGGAAATATATTTGCCTTACGTGTCCGTTTGAACAATGGCATATAATCCGAGGGCGTCAAGCGTGCGCAAAGTTTGAACAAAAACTAAAGTAGGGGCAACAATGACAAACGACGAAATGTTGGCAATGTATAAAGCCATAAGCGAGAACCCCGGCGAAATAGTCAAGGAAGCCGCCCGCAATCGGTTAATCAACTTTTCCCGGTATATGCAACCGGATTTGGTATTGGAGCCGTTCCACGTCGTATATTATACGTTGTTGGATATGTTCGCACACGGGTTAATACGTAAAATGATTGTTCAGCAACCCCCGCAACATGGCAAATCGGAGGGGTCAAGCCGTAAATTACCCGCATTTATGGAGGGGTTAAACCCGGACTTAAAAATTGTAATTGGGTCGTATGCGGCGACAATCGCACGGGATTTCAACCGGGACGTTCAACGAATAATCGACACGCCCCGGTATCGTGAATTATTCCCCGGTACATACCTTAACGGGTCGAACGTCGTAACAATGGCGAATACCTATTTGCGCAATAGTGATGTTATCGAAATGGTCGGGCGTAAGGGGTCGTTGCGTGTCGTTGGTCGTGGCGGTTCGCTTACGTCTAAAACCGTGGACGTATCCATATTGGACGACGTGTATAAGGATTACGCCGAGGGTAACAGCCCAAAAGTACGGGCGGCGGCGTGGAAATGGTACACGACCGTTGTACGTACCCGTTTGCATAACAATTCGCAAGAATTGATTGTATTTACCCGTTGGCACGACGACGATTTGATAGGACGCATTGAGAAAAGCGGGGAAATAATCATTGATATAACGTGTTGGGCGGATTTACAGAACATACCCCCCGGCGCATGGGTTCGCATAAACTTTGAGGCAATCAAAACAGGGGAACCGACCGAGATAGACCCACGGGAACCGGGGGCGGCTTTATGGGAGGGGCGACACAGTAAACTAAAATTGGAGGGGCAAAAGGCATTAGACCCGGTACAATTCCAATGCCTATATCAAGGCAACCCCGGTTCCGCCGAGGGTCGATTGTATCAGCCTTTCAAAACGTGGGTTGAAAAATCCGATTACGGTACGTATATTCGTTCCGGTGCATACGTGGACGTTGCCGACGAGGGCGACGACCTTTTGTTTGCCGCAACGTATGACGTGTACAAATCGCCCAATCTGTTTTTCAACGAGCAAACAAAGCGCATGGAGCCGATATTGTATGCGCTTATTACCGATATGGAAATGACAGACGAAAACACGGACGTAACAACCGTAACCGTCCCGGCAATGGTAAACAGGAACGGCACGCAAAAAGTATGGATTGAGAGTAACAACGGCGGTGCGGGTTATGAAAAGGTTATTAAAAAGAAAGTCCGGGCAATGACAGACCCGTTTTATCAAGGCGGCAATAAAG
>JAAYFX010000182.1 GCA_012728025.1 Clostridiales bacterium | reverse complement strand
TTATGGTGGCGGATAACTCCTCAACAGAGCTTGCCTGCTCTGTTGCGCCCTGAGCCAAGGCCTGAGCACCGGAGGAAACTTGGTCTGCCCCGCCGGATACCTGCTCGGCTATGCTGTTTATCTCGTTGAGTGTTTTTGCAAGGTTATCCTTTATGCTTGTTTGTGCTGTCAAAAGCGCTTTATAATCGCCTATGTATTTTTCCGCGGCTTTTGATTCTGCCGTAAAGTCGCCACCTGCCATCTCGCCGAAAATATAACCCATGTCTTCTATAATATCATTTGTGGTGGCTCGCATGCTGTCTATACATCTTCTAAGCACAACAATCTCTCGGGAAGAGGTGATTATCGGCGGAATGGGGCTTGTAAAGTCACCCTTTTCCATAAGCTGTATCCTATCCACACAGACTTTTATCGGTATGGACATTTTGTTTGAAGCCCGTCTCAGCCCCCAAACCGCATAGAAGGCAAAGAATACCGTAAGACCTGAAAAAACATAAATAGCCTTAGTTATAGTGCTGTTAAAATCGGAAATGGGCGCTTCCAGAAAAATCGTCCAGCCATCTGTCCCTTCAATGGGAGCATAGGCTACAACATGGTTTTCACCCCGTTTGATTTCTCCAAAACCGGATTCACCCTTCGACATCTTCTGCAGAAATACGACTTTCTCCTGTCCTGCTTCGCCCGAGGCAACAGTAAACAGATTTACCTTTCCTGTAACCTCGCTTTTGTCGTTTGAAGCTATGATAACACCGCTTTTATCTAAAACTCTTGTGTTTGTGTTTTTACTGATGTTAGCACTTTCAGATATGCCGTTTATCATGCTTTGGGGCTGGGATAAAGCCAAAACACCAATGGTTTTCGAACCGCTTATAACAGGTGTTGAGCTTACAACCAGCATTTCACTGAAATCCTCATAGTTTTCCGGTGAGGAAAAATATGTCTTACCGGCAACAGCCTCCGTGAAAAATGGGTCTGTGGAATAGTTTCTGCCATCGTTTACGCATAGGCCATCCATGAAGAAAAACTCACAGGCGGCAAGATTGTACTCGGCTTTTTTCCTGTCAAGAAACTCTATAAGTTCTTTCTTTTCAGAGCCGGCTTTTGCATTTTGGGCAGACAAAAGCTCTTCGCTTACTGCCATTTCCCTTATAAGTGCCGCATATTTGCCAATTTCGTTTGTTGCAGACCGAGCCGTTGCTATCGCCGTTGCGGGCATTGCAGATTCCAGCGAATCTATGGCACTTTTTCTGGTCATATAAAAGCCCACTCCGCAACAAGTAAAGTACATGGGAATAACAAGCGCCATAACACTTAGCGCTATCACGACCCTAATGGTAAACTTTCTTTCCTCAGGATTTTCTGCGTGTTTATTTCTCAAACTTGCCATTGCCTCTCCCCCCGACCTTCTCTCTTTTTGGTTGATAGATTCTTTCCGGTTTTCCGAAGGCTTCAGCAGACTTTGGTTTTGCGGTTGCCCTTATCTGAAAACCTGCTGTTATTGCGGTTGTTCATTATTTAATTTTTAACATTCTATTATTCCATATTAAAAGGTATATATATATTATACTGTTTTAGTGTTTTCGTCAACAAAACAGCATAAATAATTATTTTTGCATATAATTTTTTCCAAAGTTAAAGGCAAGGCTCAAAACTTGCTTGAGACTTGCCTTTAAAACTTATTTAACTTTCTCGTCTTAATTCGTTTTAAAGCTGAAACTGTTCCACAAGACTCTTCAAAACTGCCGCCTGACTGGAAAGTTCTTCACTGGCGGCCGCCGACTCTTCACTGGTGGCAGAGTTCATCTGAACAAC
>JAAYFX010000383.1 GCA_012728025.1 Clostridiales bacterium | reverse complement strand
GGCGTCAAGCGCAAGAATTGGCTAGTGAGGCGTTAACGGCTGCTCAGGCTCAATGGGAGGTAGAGCGTAAAGAGAATGACGATTTACGTGCTGAGCTATCGAGTGCGTTTGATGAGTTGAGCGCAGAGCTTGAGCAAATGACTGCTAAGTATGCAATGCTAAATCAGGAGCACAATGCGACCATTTTACGAGTGAAAGAACTGGAGACTGACAGGCAGGCATTGCAAGAGCAGTTAGCCAGTGCGCGGGAGCAGTTAGCTGAAAGAACGGGTGAGTTAAACGCGTATAAAAGCCAGTTGAGTGAAAAAAATAGGGGGTAGTTTTTCGTGTGCTTTTGAGTTGTCGTTCAAAAAGTTTAAAGCTCAAATGTCAACAAAATTAAATGATTTAATAAGCTCTAGCCTCCTTTAGCGGAGGCTTTTTTATGCTTACTCGATGAGTTGACATTATGTCAGGAGTCTCAAGCATCATCACAGCTTATGAGTCATTATTTAGATGGAGGTTCAGGACGAACTCTAATTGCGATTAATCATCGTCTAGCTGATGCAATTTTAGGTGGGCAAGGACAACAATTTGCGATGATTGATTTGAAAGAAGCAAGAGCGTTGAAAAGTGATGCAGCTCGATTCATACATCAGAGGCTTTGCGGATGGATCAATCTCGGATCAATAGCAAAAGTAAGCTTAGACACTCTTTGTTCTTATGTCTGGGTAGATGAAAAAAATACAACAGAGGTTTTAGGCTCGACGCGGTCAATGCGAAAGAGAAGAGTCCGTAATGCTCTTTAATAGCACGGATAATTTGTTCTTCGCTGTAACGCTTCTTCATGGTGAGATCTCCTTTTGTCCCAGTTTAATGGAAATCTCATCAACCTTATGGCACTGTTTTTGGGGGGTAGGTCAAACTCTCTTAAGAAGCTACCATCTCTTTGACTACCTTCAAAGAAACGATATTTAGCAATTGTTTTTTAAATAATTTACCACATCTAATAACCCATCAATATTCAAGTCTCGAAATGATGATCTGGTTGAGTAATAGTGAAATTCGATTCTTACTCTAGTTGCCGAAAGTGCCTTTTCAAAAAGATCATCTTTTATTACTGCTACAGACCTCTTTTTTTCAAAATCTAATGGTAATTGCAACCTTTCTACCGGTCTATCATCAAAACGAATTTCATAACTGTTTAATAAACCATTAGAATTAGCCTGAATGAAAAGTTTATCTTTTCCAGTCTGCACATTCGGATATTCTTTTAATACAGCTGTACAGTTAATCTCATCAGTCATTCGATTCTTTTGTTTTCTAACCTCCCATTGCTTTGAACTGAAGGCTACAGGACCCAAAGCACTCTCGACAGTATCCACACTTTGAGCTGATGCGGATAAAGAAATAAAAGATGATGCTGCTAATGAAGCAAAAAACTTATACATAAAATTCCTTGTTTGATTAAACTTCGATTTTTGTTATTTAATGTAACTCTTACAAAGTTTAAGCAGTTTATTAGCTTTAGTCATATTTTTTCTACAGCTACCCGCAGCGGAAATGCTTGGTTTATGCAGCAGCAAAGAAGAAAAAAAGATGATCGAGAGCCTGTTTTCTTCGGTTTAGTATAAAACAGTTTTCTAACCCTTAGGGGAAGGG
>JAAYFX010000181.1 GCA_012728025.1 Clostridiales bacterium | reverse complement strand
AGCTTGCCTTTATTTGAAAATCTCTCACTTTGAAAGTGCCGCTGCCGCCGCTCCTATAAGGGTGGCGTTTTCCTGATTATAAAAGCTTACATATCTTGAAAGATTCATGTAGATATGGCTATCCACATACTTTTCAAGCTTTTTCTGAAACAGCAAAGAGCCATTAAAAACAGAGCCTTCTGCCGCAATATAAAAGGGGTTTTTCGAGTCTTTCCCTCCGTCGCAATGGAGGCATAGAGCCGCTACAACTGCGCAAACAAGCTTTGCCGAGCGCTCGAAAGTCCTGTCTATAATATACTGAATCGCTATTTCGTCCCTATCCCTGCACATACCCCAAACACGGTTATGGGCACCCCTTATATAATCGTCCAGTTCCTTAGTGTCAAAGGGCTTAAAGTCCTCAGCAAAGGCAGGAGTTAAAATGCCCTCATGGGCAGCCAAGCGGGCAGTGTGGCTTACAAGCCGCCCCAAATACGCCCCGCTTACCATCTTTTCAAGAAGGTGGTCCTCCGGAATTTCCGACTCTGCATCAACAAGAAGGTCAGCTTGGCTGGGGCTGAGCTTATTAAACATTCCGGCCTCACAGTTTATAATCATGTCTCTGGGGTTTTGAAGCTTTTTTATATTCTCTCCCCGCTCGAAGTAACAGCAGTTAAGGCCGGTGCCAACAACAAGACCTGCAAGGCTGTTTTGTGCTTTTCCGTCCGCCGCCGCACCCAAAAACCCCGCTGTTGTATCATTTAAAAGTGTGAAAGACATCTCTTTGTTAAGGCCCTTTTCGGCAAGAGCTTTCTTAAGAGTTTCCCCTATAACAAGACCCTCGGCATCTTTTATTTTAAGCTCTTTATTAAGATTTAAAAGCCTTCCGTCATGATTTTCAAAAATCTCCGCCGGATACGAGAAACTAAGGCCAATATGACGGCTGTCATGGCAAAGGGGAAGTGTTTTTTCCGCCAAAATATCAAAAAACTCCATGGCGCTTATTTCCTCATAGATGCCGGGCATACTCATTACCTCAAGCTTTTCCAAAATCGGCACACCCTGTTTAAATGTAACAGAGGCTATACGAAGGTTTGTCCCCCCCGCATCTATGGAAACCACAGGCCCGCCCTCATAAGGCACCGTATCAGCAGAAAAATAAGTGGGCATCATGGGCAAAGACGAAGGCTCGGCAGAAAGTCCCTTTCGCATCTCGTCGAGAAAACTATCTGTAAGAGCCTCAATATCTGTTTCCGAGGGATGCATTCCAATTTTATAAAAAAGTTCTTCAATATTCATCGCTTAAAAGTTCCTTTCCGTATAAGTATCTATATTTAGAATACCAAATCCTAAAAGTTTTTTCAAGCTTTCTCAAGAACCCTTATTAAAAAAACACCCCCGCCTTTATATGCGAGAGTGTTTTAATATATGCCTTATAAAAATTATTTTTCTGCAACCTTCCGCCGCAGACTGAGACAGTCGGCTATCATAGCGATAAACTCGCTATTTGTGGGCTTTCCTTTTACATTAGATACAGTGTAGCCAAAAAACTTTTGCAAAGTTTCCAAATCCCCCCTGTCCCAAGCAACTTCAATTGCATGGCGAATGGCTCTCTCAACTCTGGAAGGTGTGGTTCCGAATTTTTTCGCTACTGTGGGATATAAAACCTTTGTAACGGAATTAATTATCTCCATATCATTTATCGTAAGAATTATGGCCTCTCGTAAGTACTGATAACCTTTGATATGTGCGGGAACGCCAATTTCATGGATGACCTCTGTCACCACAGCTTCAAGGTTTTCCGGCTGGGGAATCATAGAAACTCCCTGCTTTGTGGCAAGGCTTATCCCCCTTTGCCTTCTTGCACTGGAAATCTGGCGCAATCTCTCAAGCAAGGCAGGAACATCACAGGGCTTGGGCATAAAATAATAAGCCCCAAGCTCAGCCGCCTCTTAATT
>JAAYFX010000180.1 GCA_012728025.1 Clostridiales bacterium | reverse complement strand
GGTCTTTTCTGAGGTAAAGCGGGTGATGGGGGTGACCCTTCAAAGAGCATTTTCCAACCTTTAGCCAAAGGGCCTCGTGACGCTTGCCAATCTCCACCATATCTCTTACACAGTCTGCAAGGTATGAGCGCTTTTCTATGATAGTGCCCCAAGCGGCCCATATATGGGGGCGGCCGGAAGGGCTAAGCTCTGAAAGCATATACTCAAAGGCTTTCATGTTTTCATGGTGAAGCTGGGGGTTTATTGTCTTGTCCATATCATTGGGGCGAGTTGCCCGCTGGGCATAGACATTAAACATTATAAAGCTGTCAAAGCCGTTTCCCGAGGCTATCCGTGAAACAGACTTAAGGGTGTTATCCAAGGCATCGGGGATGGCAGTGGAGGGATTGATTCCTATACATACAAGGGGGGTTTGTCCCCTTGTCCCCAATATATAGCGGTATTCCGAGTAAAACTCTGGAATATAAATCCACTTTTCCCTATCGTAAGGGCATGGCTCGAGCCGCTGGGAAAGGGCTTCGGAAAAGGTTAAAACAGAGATATTTTGAGTGCAGGCTGCTGGTATGTGCATATGTAAATCCACCTTTATTTGCTCCTTCGATTGTATGTCTCTTGAGGGGCAAAGTCAAGAGCATATAAAAGTGGTCATGCTCACAGGGGGATTTAATTGACCAAAAAAACAAGGGAGATAAGGTAGTTTTAAAACAATATGAAAACGATACCTTGTTGTATAAGAGCTTTGACCCAGAGCTTGGTGCAGCCCGAATTTAACTGAAATATAATCTAAAAACCCTGAGCAACTTTTATATAGAACAACAGGTTTTTGGTGCAATTCTAACAAAAAACTAAAATGTCTTATAAAATTTCTTGCACATCTTGCCATATGAGGAGTAAAGTATATCCGTATGGTAAGACAAGCGGCAAAAACAGGCTCTATAATTAAACACAGGAGGAGAATCATGGACTACGGGAAACTATTTGAATCGGACATTTCCAGCGAAGCTGTCAAAAAGTGGCGGCAGCAGGGGAAAAAAGCCCTTGGAGTTATCTGCTGCCATGTGCCGGAGGAAATTTTCCATGCGGCGGGCGTTTTACCTGTTCGCATGAGGGCTACGGGATGCGTGGATGCCAGCGAAGCTGAAATGTGGATGTCAAGCTTTAGCTGCAGCTTCGCAAAAAGTGTTCTTCAATATTGGCTTGAGGGCAGATATGAGCTGGATGGTATTGTGGCCTCCGACGGCTGCATTATGGCCTCACGTATTTATGACAACGCCGAATATATCAACCGCACCCGAAACAAGGGGCAAACCATAATACAGATTGCCGCCCCAAGAAAGCACACAGCGAGAACGGTTCCCTTTTATGTAAATGAGCTTCGTGACCTTATAGAGGCTTTGGAGGAAATTACCGGAGAAAAGATTACGGAGGAAAAGCTCAAAGCTTCTGTTGAGGTTTATAATGAAGCCCGAGAGCTTATTAAAGAGCTTTATGAGCTGCGAAAAGAAAAAAACCCTGTAATAAGCGGAGTTGAGGCCCTTCAAATAACCTTGTCTAAAACAAATATGCCCATAGAGGAGTATATAGACCTGCTCAAGGCGTTTTTAGAGGATGCGAAAAACCGCAAGCCCCAAGATTCTTGGCGGGCCCGCCTTATGATAATCGGCTCTGCTCTGGATGACCCTGAATACCTGCGGGTTATAGAGGAAAAGGGCGGACTTATAGTCACCGATGCCCTTTGCTTTGGGCAAATGCAGTTTCGTGAGCCGATAGAGATGAGAGATGATGAAGATGTGCTCACATCAATTGCAGATTATTATTTAAAGCGTGTTGTCTGCCCGAGAATGATGGATGTACACGAGGAGCTTCATGATTTCATAATACAATCCGTAAGGGAGTTTTCCTGTGATGGAGTGATTTATCAAAGGATGCAAAACTGCGAGTGCTGGGGCGGAGAAAACATACTTCTGGAGAAAAAGCTGAAGGATGTCGGCATACCTCAGATAACTGTTGAGCGTGAGCAGCATATGGCAAATATCGGACAGCTTGCGGTGCGGGCAGAAGCATTTATAGAAATGGTGGAAAAGGAGGTATAATCATGTCGGAAGTAAAAGATTTGGAACAGATGGTGCTGGATGGGGAAATGACCATAACGGAATTTGCCTGTGCGAAAGTTGATGGCTCGCTGGAGCGCATGAAGGAAAGACATCCCGAGATGCTCTGGACAATGGAAATACAAAAATTTATGTGGGATAGTTATAGGGATGCTAAGAAAAACGGTAAAAAGCTCTGCTTTTTCGGCGGCTCTGTACCAACGGAGATTATAGCCGCCTTTGACTGCCTTGGCTTTTATATGGACACCATACCCTTCCGCCTTTCCACAAACCCGAACCTTACATCTAAGTATATAGATGAGGCAGAAAAGTATGTAAGCGCTTCCATGTGCGGGTTGGACAAGGTGGAGCTGGGGGCTTGGCTCTCCGGCGCATACGGCATGGAGCCGGACCTTTTTGTATACAACTCCGTACCCTGTGACAGCTCTAGAGTCGCCTATCCGGCAATGGAGAAAATAATCGGCGTTCCGGCCTTTTCTTTTGACCACCCCTTCCGTCGGGACGAGAGGGGAGCCGAGTATCTTGCAGACCAAATCGAAGATTTCATAGAGTTTATGGAAGAACATACCGGCAATAAGCTGGATTGGGATAAGCTTAAATACTACATGGAAAATGCAAACCGCAACTTTGAGCTTCAGAAAAAATGCGCTGACCTGCGCAAGCATAAGCCTTGCCCCCTGCCCGGAAGGCTTTTGGTCTTAAACGGCACCACAAACGCTGTCGCCTGCTATCCTGAGATGGGCGACCTTTACGAGGGAGAACTTGAAGCCGGTCAAATGATGATAGACTTAGGTATGGGTGCCTGCCCCGACGAAAAATACCGTGTGGCCATGCTGCAAAACATGATTTGGGGCCACGCAAAAATAATGGATTGGATGGAAAAGGCCTACAATGCTGTTGCTGTTATGGATGCCTTCGGTTTTCAGGGAGATATATATTACGAGCACCTTGACGACAGGCGTGACTGCTTGAAAACCATGGGAAGAAAAATGCAAAACAACCCCATGATTCACGGAGCTTCGGGGCCATCCCGCTATCACTTAGAGCTTGTGGAGAAAATTTTTGAGGAATATGACCCCAACGTATCTATGTTTTTGGGGCACGTGGGCTGTAAGCACACATGGGCCTCGTCTAAAATCATTACAGATATGATTCAGGATAAATACGGCCTGCCCACCCTTTTTGTCGACCTTGATGCCATCGACGGAAGATATAAGTCCGGCGATGAAATTAAAGACCAAATTTCTGAATATTTTGAGACGGTTGTTATGAAATAAACGGTGGTTATGGAGGCTGCGGAATAGAAACAGATACATAACTAAACAGGTATCATCTTATACTTATTTAGGGGAAAAGTTATGGATAATCCTATTTTTAACCTCAGTTTCCAAATCTTTTTACCTATTAAGTTTGCGGCCTGTTGTTCTATTATACAATTGCTGTCGGGAAATATGGTTGAATTGCGCAAAATTTAATCGAGAATTGACAATCATCTATTCTAACTGTAAAATGTATCTTGTGTGACTTGGGTCTATGCGGGCAACAGTCACTCAGCGCGGCTCACTCCCACAATGAAAAACATACTCAAATCGCGCTTTTAGTTAAAATTTTACTTATGACAGCGTGGCCCTTAAGAGCGCCGGCGAGTCATAGGATGAAATTATTGCCCCAAGAACAAAAAAGGAGGAGACACATGGATTACCAGAAATTATTCGAATCAGACATTAATCAGGAGTCGGTTAAGGCTTGGAGAGCGCAGGGAAAAAAGGCCATAGGCTATATTTGCTGTCACGTACCTGTTGAAATTATGCAGGCTCTTGACATTCTGCCCGTTCGCATCAGAGCAACAGGTGTAACCGAAACCCCCGAAGCAGACACATGGATGTCCACATTCAGCTGCAGCTTCGCAAGAGGTATGCTTCAGCGCTGGATGGACGGAACCTACGAGCTTGATGGAATCGTAACCAGTGACGGCTGCATGATGTCATCCCGCAGCTTTGATAACGCAGAGTATCAGGGCAAGGGAGACGGCAAGCTCTATATGCAGATTGGTGCACCCCGTATGTATCAGGGCGAGCTTGAAAGAAACTACTACCGTGAAGAGCTTAATGACCTTATAAAGGCCCTTGAGGAATTCTCTGGCAACAAGCTTACAGATGAAAAGCTTAAGGCAGCCATAGAGAAGGAAAACAAAGCCCGCGGTCTTGTACGCCAGATTTTTGAGCTGAGAAAAGCCGAGCATCCCGTAATAAGCGGTGAAGAAGCTCTGAAAATCACTCTTGCTCACTGTGACTATCCCGTAGACGAGTACATAGCAATGCTTGAGGCATTTTTGGCAGATGCTAAAAACCGCAAGCCCATCACCGACAGCCGTGCCCGTCTTATGATAATTGGCTCTGCACTCGACAACCCCGGCTATATAAAGGTTATCGAAGAAAAGGGCGGACTTGTTGTTGCTGATGCAACCTGCTTCGGAAGCAGACCCTTTGCTTGTGACGTAGAGACTAAGGGTGATTTACTTGACAATCTTGCCGAGTTTTATCTTAACCGTATTCTCTGCCCCCGTATGCTGGACAACCGTGTCAAGCTTCAGAAGATGATAGTCGACACCTGTAAGGAATATAACGTACAGGGCGTCGTATATGAAAAGATGCAGTATTGCGAGTGCTGGGGCGGCGAAAGCCTCTATCTCGAGCCTGACCTTAAGGACGTTGGCGTTCCCATGATTGAGGTTGAGCGTGAAGAGCATCTTGCAAACGCAGGCCAGCTTGCCATTCGTGCAGAGGCCTTTATAGAAATGATTGAAGACTAAGAAAAGGAGGATGTAACAAAATGAGTGATAAAAAAGTTAGAGACACTAGATTAGAAGATGCTGTAATGCGTGGCGAGCTATCTGTTTTCGATTTCTGCTGTCAGAAAATCGAAGGCCAGATTGAGCGTATGAAGGAAAGAAACCCCGACCTCCTTTGGACTCTTGATATACAGTCCGTCATGTGGCATAACTACCGTGACGCTCAGAAGTCCGGCAAGAAGCTTGTCTTCTTTGGCGGTCCTGTTCCCGTGGATATTATAGTCGCTTTTGACTGTATCCCCGTATATCTTGATACCATTCCCATCCGTCTTTCCCCCAACCCCGTTCTGACCGGTAAGTTCATAGACTCCGCCGAAAGGTATGTTCCCCAGACCACCTGCGGCCTGTGCAAAACCTACCTCGGAACCGCTCTTGAGGACCAGTACGGCTCCAAGCCTGACGCTTTCGTATATTCCGCAGTTCCCTGCGACTCTTCCCGTGTTGTTTATCCCAACATGGAGAGAATATTCGACGTTCCCACCTTCTCCTTCGACTACCCCTACCGCCGTGATGCCCGTGGCCACGAATATCTCGTCAATCAGACCGAGAAGTTCGTTGAGTTTATGGAAGAGCTGACCGGCACAAAGCTTGACTGGGAAAAGCTTAAGGTTGCTATGGGTCACTCCAACAACACCTATGAGCTTCAGGGCAAGTGTGCTGACCTTCGTAAGCGTAAGCCCTGCCCCCTGCCCGGACGTATGCTGGTTCTCAACGGAACCTCCAACGCCATGGCTTGCTTCCCCGAGATGGCAGAGCTTCTTCAGAAGGAGCTTGAGGTTGGTGAAATGCTTTATGAGCTTGGAATGGGCCCCTGCCCCAATGGTGAAAAGCACCGTGCTGCCCTTCTCCAGAATATGCTTTGGTCCAGCTCCAACGTAATGGACTGGCTTGAAAAGGAATATGACACTGTTGCTGTTATGGACGCCTTCGGCTTCCAGCATGGCGACCTGTATCAGGACCTTGATGACAGACACCACTGCTTCACCGTTATGGCCAAGAAGATGCAGAACAACCCCATGATTCACGGCGCATCAGGCCCCTCTGAGCACTTTGTATACCTCGTAGACAAGATTTTCGAAGAGTACGAGCCGGACGTATCAATGTTTATCGGTCACATCGGCTGCAAGCACACTTGGGCTTCCGCAAAGATGGTTACCGACATGATTCAGGATAAGTACGGCATTCCCTCTCTGTATCTCGACGTTGACGGCATCGACGGCCGTTATAAGTCCCCCGACGAGATTAAGGCTCAGGTCGCTGAATATATGGACACTGTTGTCAATAAGTAAGCGAAAAAAACTACAAAGCCATAAAGGGACGGAGGCGCAAAGGCGCTTCCGTTCTTTTTTGGGGATTGAAAAATGAAAACCGGCACCAAAGAAAGACCCTTTATTTTAACGTATAAAGAGAGCGGGCGATAATGTATCTCGCATAAAGCGTGGACGTGTCATGACATGAAAATGGCACAACTTTGAAGCACTATTGGCTGTGTTAGACAAGATACAAGTGTTGCACCTTTGACCTAATAAAAAACTTGATTTAGTCGATATTGCAGAAACGTCTCTTGTCGACAAAATATTCCACAAAAACCGGCTACCTAATTTGTCAAGAAGCAACCAAAAAAATAAAGATGAGTAAGTTGGCACAAGCTTTGCTCTTTATAATAATAGACCCTGATGTCGTCCCCACACAAACAGACAGTAAAGGACGGCGTAGCATATAAAGGAGGAAGAAGTAATGATAACCGTTGGAATCGATTGCGGCAGCCAAAACACCAAGGGAGCTGTCCTGAGGGATGGGAAGGTTGTTGCAAAAACCATAGCTCCCACAGCGTTTGACGCAGATATCGCAGCAGAGAACGTATTAAAGGAACTTTTGGAAACAGCAGGAGTAAAAAGAGAAGAAGTTGACAGCATTGTTATCACCGGCATAGGCCGTGAATTGGTCAAGTGGGGTGACAAGGAGGTCAACGAGGTTGGCGCTGCCGTTCGCGGAGCAAGATTTGCCCTGCCCGACACGGAAACCGTCATCGACATGGGAGCCGACAGCTGCCGTGTAATCCGTCTCAACCCGGACGGAACAGTTATGAAGTATGAGGCAAACGACAAGTGCGCCTCCGGAGCAGGCACCTTTATAGAGGCCATGGCTCGGGCGCTTCAAATAACCACAGAGGAAATGGGCGACTTTTCCCTTCGCCACACCAAGGATTTGGCCACCAACGCCCAGTGCGTTGTTTTCGCAGAGTCCGAGGTAATTTCCCTCATCCACGCCAAGGAAACCCGAGAGGACATTGCCTTCGGCGTACACATGGGAATATCGAACCGCATAGCATCAATGATTCGCAGAGTGGGCCTGACAGATAAGTACACCATGATAGGCGGCCCCGCTTATAACAAGGGTCTTGTTCGCTGCATGTCCGATGTTTTTGAAAGAGAAATCAGAGTACCCGAGGATAACCAGCTTCTCAGCGCTGTAGGCGCAGCTATCTTCGGCACAG
>JAAYFX010000179.1 GCA_012728025.1 Clostridiales bacterium | reverse complement strand
GATTTTACTCCATGCCGGTTTTTATAATATTACTGTATAGGTTTTCCTTTTTAAATTTATGCTAAATAAGCCTTAAGCATCCAAAGGAGCTTTTGGTAATTACTTAGATAGCCTGTGAATATATCGGCTGTGACCACATCTCCCTCATCTTCGCATAGCTTTATAAGCTCCCCTGTGTCACGAATCCAAAGTTCCACATCTGAAATCAAAGCGGTAACTGCATCTTCTGAGGAAACTGGAACATCTTCCAGTTCATTTATGGTGGCAATGGCAAGAGCGCCCTTCATGTTTGCAATGGGAGTGCCGCCCAAAGCAAGCAGCCTTTCCGCAACTTCATCTATGATTTCGGCCGTCTCGTTATAAAGCTCTTCCAGCTTTGCGTGTAGAGTAAAAAAGCCCCGACCTTTGATATACCAGTGCAGGTTATGGAGCTTTAAAAAGCACACCTGCTGGTTGGCAAGATATAGGTTAATTTTATCTTGTAAAGTTTTGCTCAAAGTAAATTCCTCCTTAATAAATCTGGATTTATTATTTGCAGGCTTCTAACTTTTAATCAGCTTTTCTTTAAACACAGTTCTTATCCGCTTATAGCCTTATCATATTTTTCCTCAACGGCCTTCCAATCTACCACATTAAAAAAGGCTTTTATATAATCGGGGCGAAGGTTTTTATATTTCAAGTAGTAGGCATGCTCCCATACATCAAGTGCAAGTATGGGGATAAGCCCCTTTCCCTCCATAAGCGGGTTATCCTGATTTGCACTTGTAGATAGAACGAGACTTCCGTCTTTAGCAGCCGAAAGCCAGCCCCAGCCTGAGCCAAATTGACCGATGGACAGACAGCTTAATTCATCCTGAAAGACTGAGAAGCTGCCAAAGTTTTTTTCAATAAGTTTTTTGAAGGCACCCTCAGGTTCGCCGCCCCCTTTGGGGCTTATGGTTTCAAAATAAAGGTTATGATTGTAAAAGCCGCCGCCGTTATTGCGGACATCCTTTCTTAATGGTTCGTCGGCAATACTATCTAAAGATGTGAGTATAAGGTTTACATCTTTATCTGATACTCCGGCTTTTTCCGCTGCCTCATTAAAGTTTTTGGTATAAGTCGCATGGTGCTTTGCATAATGAGTTTCCATGGTTAATGTGTCGATATGCGGCTCTAGGGCATCATAAGAATAAGAAAGCTTAATTTGATTAAACATAGTTGCACTCCCCTTTCTCTTTAATTCTTTACAGTTCTGTAAGATTTATTTACTTATTCTGCCCTTGGATTGAAATTATTTTGCAGATGCATTCTCAGAAGTTCTTCTTCGAATCAAAACATAGCCATGGAGTTTAAACTCCATGGCTATGTTTGGGGTTAAAAAAGGTACAAGGGGTCATTTTCTTATGACCCCTTGTTAGGCTTTAAGCCCCGTTGGCGGAGAGAGTGGGATTCGAACCCACGGTCGGGATGAACCGACACAGGTTTTCGAGACCTGCACCTTAAACCAACTCGGACATCTCTCCATATAAAATTTTTATAATTATAGGATTGACTTAAATAAAACTGGCATAAACCTTTAAGCTTAAACTAATACCCAGAGCTTAAAACATAAGCTAGAGTTTTATCTTTGTAAAAATAAAGTGCGCCCTGTCAGACGCACTTTAGAATACAACATTTTCTTCTTATTGTCAACAGAGATGATTATATAAAATGCCCCGTTTTCTGGAAGCTTATATCGAAAGGCTAAGCTGCAAGTCCATAGATACACATTGCCCGCTTATTTTTACTCTCAGGCACCAAGATTTTCTGTAAAGGCTTTGGTAAGCTGTGGCATTTCTAAGCGTATTACTTCCGCAATTAGGTCATGCCCCTTTTCATTTGGATGAATTCCATCTTCACAAAGGCAATCACTGTAATTTCCAAGCTCTAAAAAGGCCGAACGAATGTCTATAAGTCTGATGCCATTTTCTGCTGCTATTGAGCAAACCTTATTATTATATGACTCATGAAACTCATAAATATAATCTGCGCTGCCACCCAGCCACTTCAAGATGTTATCCTTGTCAAGCCCTCTGGAAAACCAATCTAGATATTTGTTTTCGTCAATTGGCGGGAGATTTAACATAAGAATTTTTTTGTCCATTCTGGAAAGCTGCTCTATAATTTCTTGATAACAGATTGCAAAATCCTCAATGGGGGTTTTTGCCTTATGCTGGTAATCAGGATTAAGAGAGATTTCCTCCCAGTTGTGGTCGCTGTCATTTCCGCCGTATTCCAACACCATTACGTCACAGCCCTCAACCGTCTTTTTATGCCTTTGAATAAGACTTTTTCCCTTGTTTATGGTGCAGCCAAGCATAGAATAATTGGCAAGGTCAAAGGTTGAGGTTCCGGCGGAAATGATATTGGCAAAAGAATGCTTTGTTGTCATATATCTGTTATGCAGGCTATCTACAACAATGCCTTTTGAAATTGAGTCACCAAAAAGACAAATTTTTTTCATTATATCATGCCACCCCGTTCGTTACCAATGTAGTTATCGATATTATATTACCTAATTTCTAATATGTCAAGCGTTTATAAGCGATACTTGCATTATATACAAAATTGTAATATAATATTTCCATGATAAAACGGGGTGCAAAAAATGGAACTAAGTGATAAAGCACACGAGCTTAGAGAGCAGCTTAAATTTCCGCCTTATGAGGGCTTTCCTGATATTGAACTTTACATGGACCAAGTGCTTGATTTTCTATCACGCAGCCGCACAAGCCTGCGTGATGACGACAGGCTTAGCTCTGCTATGGTTAACAACTATATCAAGGCAGAACTTTTACCTCGGGCTCGGGGCAAAAAATACTCCAGAGAGCATCTTGTTCATCTGGCTATCATATTAAGGCTTAAGCAGGTTCTTTCTGTGAAGGACACAGGCAGGCTTCTCTCGGCATACCGAGAGGGTAAAACTGACGAGGTCTTTTTTGATAGTTTTCGTGATATGGTGGATGAATCGGCAAAGGAAATTTGCGAGGGCATAGCCGCAGCAGACGCTGACCTTGCTGACTTGGCAATGAGCCTTGCTGTCAGTAGCTATATTTCCAAGGTTGGCTGTGAATATATACTTGACCGCATTATGGATGGGCACGATGAAAATGAAGGGACCAATGATTTTGGCAAGACCCACGATGATGAAAGCAAGTAGCCCCTCCCCCCCTCTTAAAATTAAAAACCCTATAAAACCACGAACAGCCATTGCTCTGGGACTTCTTCCCTTAGCAATAGCTGTTCCTTTATTTTATATTCGGAATGCAATTGACGTTTTTGACAATGGTTCCGGAAAAATGTATAAAAAAATAGCGCTCAAATGATGTACACAATCATTCGAACGCCCACTCTCAAGCAATCGACTATCTAAATTCTCGATGCTTTATCTGTCACTGGGTACTGTTCCAGTGTTTCCGAATATCATGTCATCCACGTCTGTTATTTTAAACTTAAAAACCATACTAATCAGCTCCTTTCTTTGTTATTCAATAAACCATACCACAGTTGGAGGTAAAATACAAGCACATTTGCATAAATAATTGTGAATTTTTTGTGAGTTGTGCCTTAAGTGTTAAGAAAATACAACATATAGTGTAAAATCGAGGGAAAACTATTCCCTCGATTTTATACTATTACCTGCGTTTTGAAGTATTCAGGTGACGTCCCTGCTTTTGCAGATGCCGTCCCTTAACTGCTGAAAAGCTTTTCTCCATTTTATCAAGCCCCATGGTAATGGTTTTCATTAGGGGATAGGCTAAAAGCACAAAGACAGCCATTACAAGTTTTGATGAAAAGTCAAGCTCGGAAAGGGTAAAGAATTCCCTGAAAAACAAAACCATTACTGTAAACACAAGTGTCATACTTACCATCAAAATTTTTCGAATATTATTATAGGGTGTGCATACCTTGTGCAGCACCATAAGCCCTACAACGCCCATAATGATGGCGCAAATGGTTGACATTTCGTTGCTTGGAAACTCAAAAGCGTAATAGAAAAGCATAACACCTATTATGAGAATAATATTTGTTAAAGCTCCCGGAAGGGCTCTGTAAAAAACATTGCGCATGAATTTGCCCTTTACAAGGCTGTCATTAGGTTCCATGGCAAGAATAAAAGACGGTATGCCTATGGTAAGGGAGCTGACTAGGCTAAGCTGAGCCGGAGTGACGGGATATGGGAAGGTAAAGGCAAGGGAGATTAGCGCCATTACGAAGGAAAAGATATTTTTTACAATAAAAAGTGAGGCGCTGCGCTCAATGTTATTTATAACCCGACGTCCTTC
>JAAYFX010000365.1 GCA_012728025.1 Clostridiales bacterium | reverse complement strand
GTTAATGAATGAGACACCAGTGAAGCCATAAGTTGGTGATAAATCACCATCAACAAGGGTCCAGTTATCAAATTGTAAGACGAAGTCTTGATAAGTCTCAAAACTATCAGCAATCAGAATTTCATCTGGATCGAAGTTGTTAACAGTTACTGTAACGACATTAGAATCAAATGATTCTGCATCGCCATACATAGCTGTAACATGATATTGGTAAGTGCCGTTAGCTAAGTCAGTATCTAAGTAGGTAAGAACTGTTGCGCCAACTTCAGCAATCTCTGCAGCATCACGATAAACTTTGTAACCTGTTACTGCTCTATCAAATCTGAAGTTAGTTGTTGTGATAGGATCTAAGTTTCCTCTCACTAACTGAGCTGTTGGTCTGTTTGTTACTGATTTCTTAACCAGAGGAACAAAGTCTGTAACAACTCTATCTCCACCTTCAGGAGAGACAAAAGCTTGAATGTTCCAGTTGAAGTTAAGACCCATACTGGCAATTGAATCCCAGGCAGGTTGGTTATCTAACTTAATTAAGTCACCACCAGGAACAGCAGGACCAGCATCACAACCAGCAGGGAAACCTGTTGGAGTGTCAGCATCATAACCTATGAAAATAGGACCTGATGCAGGTATAGCAATCGAAGAGTTTAAAGCATACTCATTCCAAGCTTCATTTACGAAGTTTGTTACAGCTTGCGAGTATAGCTCTACATTCCCAGCAGTTCCACCCCATATTTTAATAGTATATGTTGCACCTGCTTCTCTTGGGAAGAATTTGATTGAGTTAATATACATACCTTGGTACATAGCCAATTCAGCTTCTGTATATCTTTGTGAAACAGAGATAAATGCTGCTCCACCAGTACCGATACCATCAGAGTTTTCTTCAGCACCTTTGGTGATCCATGTACCTTCTGATAAATCAAGTGGAGCTTCCCAGTTCAATGCCACATCTGAACCTGTTACTGTAGCGGTAAGGTTTTGTGGAGGGAAGGTAGTGGAAATATCGACAATGGATACTTCAACTGTGTTTGTAGGATCTGATTCACCTTCATCATAAATGGCAGTTACAAAATATTCGTAATTACCAAAATCTAAATCTTCATCTGTGTAAGTTAATAAGTTTGCAGCGATAGTAGCAAGTTCTTCTTCATCACGGTAGATTCTATAACCTGTTAGATCGCGAGTAGTGCGGGTGCTAACATAGTTAGGATCTTTAGCAAATCTATTAGCTTTAATATTTCTAACATTAGAAGCAACTGTTGTTGGTTCTGCTTTAGAGAAAGCTTTAAGTTCTGAAGAATCAAAAGCTACTGCTCTGCCTTGACTTTCAAAGATAATGTTATCTATGTAAGTAGCCCACCATAAGCCTTGTTGATCACCATCTACGAAGTTCCAAGCAACCTTGATAGTCTCAGTTGCATAAGCTGAAAGATCGATAGTTACAGGTGTATCATAATGATTCTCACCTGCAGGAAGGTTAGTAGCATTCCAGACAGAAGTCCAGGTTGAACCGTTGTTAGTAGATACTTTAACATGGTAATTATCACCATGAGTTGAACCAGTGCTACCATAATAGTCGAAAGTAAGATTGGTAACATTAGAGATTTCAGGAGTGATTAGCCACTCATCTTGATGTCCAAAATCCCACATTACACCAGCTTGATACATTCCTTCAGTAGGAACAACATTACCACTGGTAAATTGGAGAGTTTCGTAACGAGCCCAAGTTTCAATAGTGTTAGTTGTATTGACTGACCAACCTGCAGGAGGCCATGACTCTTCAAAACCTTCAGTAATCTCATCAGGAAGAACTGTACCTGGAGCTAACCAGTTTAAAGTTACATCTTGTCCTGAAACTGATGCGGTTAAGTTGAAAGGAGCTTCAACTTCCACTGGAGTGTTGTCAATAGTTGCAGTAACAGCGTTAGAAGCTTCAGCTGCGCCCTCTTCATAAACAGCAACAACTGTATATTCATAAGTGCCATTGTCTAAGTTAGCGTCAGTGTAAGTTAACTCTGTAACTGTAGCTAATTCAACATCATCTCTATTGATCACATACTCTTCTAAAGTATTAGTATTAGCTTCAGGAGCTGTCCAAGTCAGAATAGCACTGCTGTTTTCAACTGTAACAGCTAAATCTGTAACAGGGTTGAATGGGTCTAGCTCTTCACCAACATTATACCCTATTTTCATAGTAGGGTGAGCATTGGTAAGTTCACCTGTAGTAGTTGGGAAACCACCATCTAATCTTTTGTAAGCTACTATATCATAAGCTGCGGTTGTTCTTCTAAAAGT
>JAAYFX010000178.1 GCA_012728025.1 Clostridiales bacterium | reverse complement strand
AAACACAATCCCGATGGTAAAAGGTGCAAACAAAATCCACCCACTTCTGATGACCGTCATCCCGAACCGGGCTTGTAAACAGCTCGTTTATCCCCGGAAACACGGAATCCAGCAGTGAAATGAGGTTATTTTGCAGCGACACGACCGTTTTCATATGCAGGTTGTACTGCCGCGAAAACAGCTTGAGTTGCTGGCGTGTGGTATCGACTTCAGTAAATTCACGCATCTCTTCCCAATATTCAAGACCGTACCGTGCAATCTTCACTGCATCGGCCTTGTCGGTCTTGACCTTTCGGAGCGAATTGTTGCCGAAATCCTTGATAAGTTTCGGGTTGACAACGCTTACAAAGATTCCAGCCTCACGGAGCGCCATAACGACCGGCTCGTGATAACGCCCTGTTGCTTCAAGGATAACACGGGTATTCCCGTCAATCAAGCGCAACGCCTCCGATAGTGCTAACAGGCCTTCGCTTGTGTGAAGAAACTCACGCGGCGGCAGGGCAACCTCGCCAAAGGGGCGCATGGCGGCTACAACGCTTTTCCCTTTAGAAACATCAATACCAACAGCTGTGTTCATAATGACCTCCTAAAAATATGGATTCGCAATCGGCGATACCGTTCTCTTATTGCCTATTCAATCTCCTTGGTTACGCGAACACACCCAAAAACCGGGCGGGACTACCTGCTCAAATCGAACTGCTGTCAATGAGAGAGACGGCTGACGGACTCCAATACGGATGTGGTTAGTCCTTGGTAACTAAGGTCAGACCGAAGCTCTCCCATTGTACAGCCTTGGCAACAAAAACGAAACAGACACGGTTGGATACCGTGCCTGTACCGTAATTTATATTGTAGGAGGTAACAAAAACTATGACCACCGTATACGATTTCGAGCTGCCCCGAGGCTATGTGGACTCCATTGGTGAGGTTCACAAACGGGGTAAAATGCGCCTTGCCACGGCCGGAGACGAGATTGCGGCCACCCGTGACCCCAGAGTGCTTTCAAACCCCTCTTATTTAACCATTGTCATCCTCTCCTCCGTTATAACAGAGCTTGAAGGGATGGACACTGTTGTTCCAAACATTGTGGAGCGTTTTTTCACAGCAGACCTTGCCTTTTTGCAGGATATGTACCAGAGGATAAACAGCATTGAGCCTCCTAAAATGACCGTTGTCTGCCCCGACTGCGGCAAAACTCATGAGGTCTCGGTAAATTTTACTCGGGAGGGATAACGCTGTATCCCGAAGAGGAGCTATACCGTGAGATGGGCTTTATCTCATACTATTTCCACTGGAGCCAAACTGATGTTATGGCTCTTGACCACAGCAGCCGCAGGCGCTGGTGTGAGGAAATATCCTCTATAAACAGCAGTCTTAATCCCTCGGACAAGAAAAAACCCAAGGAAAAAAGTATTCTGGATCTTGGGCGCAAATAGCAAGTTTTTAAAAGGAGGCGAAAGCATATGTCTGCCAGTATAACCGACGAAAACTATCTGGTTAGCAATCAGGGCAAGCACCCTCTTGTGAACTTTAACTTTATGCTCAGGGTAGAGCTTTTGTTCGACCTGCCCTGCAAAAGTGTCAAAGCCTTCTCAAGAGAGCTTGAGTATGACTATATTCAAGAGGGCGGCTTAAACGACTATGTCCATATGCGCAGAAAGCCTCTTTCAAAACCCCACACCCTTGAGGTTGAGCGCTATGTGGGGGTTGATTACTTTGACCCCATGCCCTTAGGGGCGGATTTGGTTTTGCCTGTGCTGCTTTTTGTCAGCCGTTACCAAAGCCAGTTTATCCCCTTTCTTGTTGCCAGAACCTATGTTTTCACAGGCTGCACCGTAATGAAAAAAAATTACGGTGAGCTTTCCGGTGACAAATCCGGTCTGCTTATTGAAACAACAACCCTTGGATACAGGGAAATGCTCTGTGTGGATATTCCTTGGAGCATGGCAGGTCAAAACCTCTTTGACAACAAGGTTTCTGATGCATCTAACGCCATTGCGGCTATGGAGTCTTTAGACAGAGTAAAGCAGCTTTCCCAGTCTGCCTATGAAAAGATAGAAAACGCCGAAGAGCAGGCCAAAAAAATGCTTGAGGATATAAAGGACAAAATCTCCAAACTGCCCGCTGCCATTAAAAATGCAGAATCTGCTGTTTCCGACGCAAAGAAAACGGAGGAAGAAGCCAAAGCCACCATGCCTTCGGAAGCGGGTCTCACAGATGCGGAAGCTGATTTTTCTGCCAAGCGCCAAGAGCTAAAAGAGAAGAAGCTTGCCCTTGACAATGTTTTAAAAGAGCTTGACGCCGCAAAACAGGCATATAGCTCTGCGAAGGCCCAGCTGAAAGCCGCCCAAAACGCACAAAAGGCCGCCGCTTGGAAGGCAGACTATATGGAAAATCAGGAAAGGCCGGAAACCGACCTTGAATTTGCCCAACAGCTTGCCGAAGCTTTGGAAACTAAAACTAAGGCCGACGAAAGGCTTGCAACCGCTGGTGAAAACGAGGAAAACGCCAAGGCAGAGCAAACTTTGGCCGAAGAAAAGGTTTCAGAACCTCAAACAGAATACGACAGTGCCAAAGCTGCAGCAGATGAAGCCGAGGAAAAGGTTGCCGCTGCCAGAAGCGTTAAAAATACGGCTGAAAAAGCCTTAAAAGAAGCAAGTCAGGCCCACAACAAGGCAAAAGAAAGCCAGAAAGTGCTGGTAAATGCTGAAAAAGGCTCTGAAACCCGTCAAAAATCTTGCGAGAAGCTCTTTGAACTTATTCCTGACAAGTTGAAAAAAGTCAAAGAGAAAAACGAAAAGGTTCAGGAAGCCGACGAGCTTTCCAAGGCCAACCGCCACTACCCAGAAGTCCAGAGCCAAAGCTCTGATATACAAAAAGCCATTGGCACCATCTCTGCCAACCAGAGCTATTTTGCAAACCTGCCTTTCATAGAATAAGCGAGGATTATAAACTATGCTGACACTTAAAGAGCCTATAAAACTCAATATTGACGATGGCTTTCTTACTGTGTCGGAGGGGCTTTTCCAGAGGATTTTAGGCAACTACTCCATGATTAATTCCGGCATTAGCCCTAAAGAACTGCTGTTTTACCTTACCGCTCCTCCGGATTTTCCCGAAGAGCTTTTCGGCATGACCAGCATTGCAGTGCAAAATACCATAAGCGATAACAGCATTGTCGGCGTGGAGCTTATAAATAACTTTATAAATCGCATCCTCCTCTCTCAAAGTGACAACTTCACCTATCAAGACGAGGTTTATATCGAAAATCTGCTAAGAGAGCTTGGCATAAACGACATTTCCCTTTTCATGAAGCAGATTAAAAACATTACAGACGAGCAGCTTGACATACACGAGCTTATAAAGCTTTATCAGCAGGAACTAAAGCTGAGAGAAGCCCTGCCTTTGTCCCAAGAAAAAAGGGAAGAAAAAAAGGACTCCCTCCATGAAACCCCAGAACCAAAGAGCCACACCCTCCCCTATTACCTTCACAGTGATATTTACAGGCGGCTTGATACCGCCGCCATTTACGATATTGTAAACTCCTTCCAGCAGGACCAATCCAAACATTTTGGTTCCTTCCACAATAAAGAGCTTAGAACAGCCGAGCAGCTTTCTGTCAGCAGGCTCCTTAGCCTATCAGAGCTAAGGGAAAAGATTTTGGCCGGCCAAAGCCTTTATTTGCAGCATAGCCTTAATCATTTTGAACTGGGCGACATTCTGCCACCGCCGGAAAACGAGGGGGAAGTTCTCTCCCGAGCGGCGGCGGCAGGCCTTGTCTCCCTTGTGGAAAATATTTTGGTGCAAGAGATAACACGGAAAGGAAGTCTAACTAACCTTTGGCTTAACCTTGAAGGCTCATTCAGCGAAACCATTCAAAACTCCATTTCCCGCTTTCAAAGTTACCACAGCGGAGACACTTCTAACATCCGTAAAACAGGGGATATTTCCCTTGAGACAAGAAACCTTTATAAAAGCGAGGCAAGCATCCTAGAGGAGATTATCTCCATTCGTGAGCAGCTTTTCCTCTATGGGGACAGGGTTTTCTCATCCTCTCCGGAACAGCCGGATTTTTTGAAGCTTGAGCAGCTTTTTGCGAGCAGCAATGCCCTTAATTTAGAAGGTGACAGCAGTTTTTATTATGACGAGCAGGGCAATATTATAATAAATGAGCAGGAATCAGGCTCTATTCAGACAAAAAAGCCTTTAGCTGAAAGAGGAGAACCTGAGCTTGCTAAGCTTTTGTCTCCACAGCCGCCTTTAAGTGAAGCTTCTGCTCAAAAAGCTCCCCCGCCCCTTATGATGGAGCACCCCGAGGGCGACACCCCCTTAGCAAAACCTGAGGAAGATGATTCTAACTCCACCGAAAAGCCCTTGCCGCCGCCTTCTAAAGACATAGCAGAGCTTGCGAAAAAAGCCCTCGGCTCTGGCTTTTCTCCTTCTGTCCCAACTTATGGCGCTGTTCCCCCTCCCATTTCAGAGGAAGCTTTAAGCCCCCCTCCATTTGCTAAAGAAGCCGAGCTTACAAGGGGTCTGCGGGCAGGTAAGGAGCTTTTGCGTGAGTTGCTTTTGGTTCAGCGTCAGAATGTTTTTCAGTCGGAGTCCTCGGAAATGGCTCCCTCAACTTACACTTTTTCACCACGCTTTGAGTCTTTGCAGCCCCTTTTGGAAAAAACGGTTTTCAAAGACTCTTACCAAAAACTTCGGGAAACCTTTCAAACAGCCGAGGAAGGCCCTTCTTTAAGCTCCCCCTATGAGGCCCCTTCTATGAAAGTGCCCTTGGAAGAACCTTCTGGGGAAATCTCCGAGCCTTCCAAAGACTTACCTTCTTACACTGCCCCCAGTGACAGTGAGGCTCCGGCAGAGCTTATTGCCCGAGAACTTTATGAGATAAACCAAAGAAATCGTGAGCGCTTTGAAACTATTCAAGCTGTGCGCATGGAGAAAATTTCAGACAGCATCCCCTTGGCGGACACTGAAAAAACCATGAGCGAGGCTCTCCGTGCTCTTGAATCTCCGGAAGCTTTTATTAAAGAGCTTATGGGGACCCCCTCCCCTAACCCTCCCCCTTTAAGCCCCGAGGCACTGGCATATCTTGAAGGGGCAGACCCTGCCACAAGGCAGATTGCCGAGGCTGTTCTCCGCTATGAAAAAGACCCCAGTGCCGCCCTTGGCTCCGGACTTTTAAAGCCGTCAAACGTTGGGGAATTTAACTCGGCCACAAGGCAGCACCCCTCCCCTTCGGAAACAGAAGATGCCCCAACGCCGCCAGAAGCCCATAGCAAAACAGAGCGCTTCACCAACAGGACAGACAGGGTTTTGGAGCATTACAGCAGGTCTAATGAGCCTGTGGGGACAAAGTTTTCACCAACGGAAACGCCCCCAAGGGTACCGATAGTACATAAAGTCGAGCAAAGCCAGTTTTCCGAGGAGTTTTTCGAGCAGCTCCGTCAGGAGCAACAAAAAAAGACTACGGAAACCACAGTAAGCGAAAGCTTCAGCAGCAAAAACATACAAGAAATAGAACATGAAACAGTGAACAAGCAGGTCATAGCCCAGACAAGTCAGGATATAACCGAGCTTGTAAACCGCACTCTGGCAAAGCAGATGAATTCCATTTCCGACAAGGTTTACCGTCAGATGGAGAAAAAACTGCAAACAGAGCGCAGCCGCAGGGGAAGGTTTTAGCTGTCCTTATCAGCATTTTGGGCGAAAGGAGTTAGTCTATGGCAATGGGACTTATGCAGCAGCTTGGCGCAAGCCTTACGGGCAATATAGAGCAGGCAAGGCTTATAATATACGATTATCGGGATTCTCTGGGTAAAAATCAGTCTGCCGCCTCTGCCCAGACTAAGGCTGAAAATGCCGCCAAAATGAGCAATTTCAGAAAGGCGGCAACAGCGGCAGAGCAGGCAGGAGCCGATTTTGACGACCCCAGTAAGACTAAAACCTTTTTTGTCCACTTTAACCCCTCCCAGCTTCAGGTTTATGTGTCAAACCTTCCTGTTAAGGTTCCCGACGTTGCCGGAGGGCCTCCTGCCCACAACAGCGTAACAAAGGCGAAAATGAGCCTTAACGTAACCCTTCATTTTGACGAGATGAACGTATACGACTCCTTTATGGCCGATAAGTTTACCATGGGTCTAACTGCCTCGGGAGCAAAAAATATAGCCGCCTCTTTAATGTCCGCCGGCGGAAAAAAGGTTTGGTCGGTTCAGGATGAGGTTGAGGGGCTTGTGGCAGCTTTAAGAAACCCCTATACAAGAAATGTCTCCTTCCGCTGGGCAGAATTTGCCTTTACAGGTCAGCTTATAAATGTCTCGGCAAAATACACCATGTTTTCCGCCTCGGGCAGACCCGTTCGTGCTCAGGTTCTTTTGCGCATACAGCATGAGATGGATGATTTTCACCTTAACAGCTGGTATGAAAACTATGACAAGGTCTTCAGCGGGGAGAAAAGCAGCCTTTCTGGAGCTGCCCAAAAGGTTGGCAATGTCTTTAATTTTAACCTTTAGGTTTTTAAGGCGCACCCCTTGCACCATTTTATACATGATTTAAGAAAGGAGCTGTCCTATGAGTTTTTCAGCCCTTGCCGGTAATATGGCAAAAGACCTTGGCTCAAGCGCCCTTGGCATTGTGCCGAAGGCAATGCTAATTCTCCACACGGAGGATGACGGGGCTGCTGCGGCAAACCCCATGGCGCAGACAAAAAAGGCTCTTGAGGGAGCAGCCGGGGCCGGGGCGGCAGGCGGAGCCTTGTCGGGCACTCATGTTTTGGAGGTTCAGTATAACCCCTCCTCCATAAGCATTCAGGCAAACTCTGTGGTCACTCCCTTTCAATATCTCCAGCAAAATATAGACAACGGCATTCCCGCCCAGAGCTTTCGTGACCCTGCTGTGGTTTT
>JAAYFX010000177.1 GCA_012728025.1 Clostridiales bacterium | reverse complement strand
CATCCCATCAGGGCAAAACGCCTTGGCAGGATGGTTTTCTTTTTTATATTAAGAATTTCATGGGGTTTTAGCCTGTTTTTATTTGCCGAGAACCACAGAATCCATAAATTCCGATACCTGAGTTTTTATTTGATTTATATCCTTATACTGGGTGTCAACACTGTCTACATCAGCAAAAAGAGTGGGTACATCAAAATCATCACGGATTATATCTGTAAGCATTTTTGAAAGAGCCCAAGTGTGACGGCAGCCAACACTGCCAAGGAAAATACAAACGTCCACCCCGTAATCTCTCACCACATCAGTACTTAAACCTATAAGCCTGCGAGAGCTGGAGGCAGAGCCATGCAAGCTGGGGGGGTAGAAAATACTGCGGGAAAGCTCCAGAAAGCAGTCCTCCAAGGTTTGCATATTTTCGTACAAAACTCCCATTTCATAGCCTAGGCCATCCATAACGGTGACGGCACCATATTTATCTTCAAGCCACAAGGTCAAGTCATCAGCACACCACAGGGGCATTTGCAGCATGAAAATCCTATGCTTTTCACCTGTGGGGCAGGGGCTTTCGCCCTTTTTCACAAGGGCTTCCAGAGTTTCAAGCTCCTTTATCAAAAGCTCCTTCATTAGGCCTTTAGGGGCCAGAGCCGGCATAAGCTTTGAATTTTCCTGTATGTGCGAGGACATGGGGCAGGGTGTTTTTTTCCTCATAAGTGAGCATTTTTCCAAAAGTCTTTTTGCCTCATTGACATTTTCCATGGCCTGACGGAGCAGGTCAAGGTCAAGCTTTTGGCCGCTTATGCCCTCTAAAAAATCTGCAAAGCTTGAAACCTGATGGGAACACAGCTTCATAGAGCGCTCTGTACATTCCGGAGGCGGGTCAAAATAAAAGACGGGAAGCTCGGAATGAGTCCTGTATGCCCCTGCCGCCGTACTTCCCGAGGGACAGGCAATGGGTGTGTATACAAAAGCATCCGGCGAAATGCCGCCCTTTTCAAAAAGAGCCGCCCCCAGCATGGACTTGCTGTGGCTGCAAAGAGCGCTGTTTATGTGTACGTCGGTGTCGTATATAAACTTTGATGTAAGCTTTACGCTTTTACTAAGGGCAATAGGTATAAGGTCAAGGCAAAGGGGGACGCAGCCCGAAGCATATATAAGCTCCACAGGAACTCCGCCGCTGAAGGCCACCAGCTTTTTGCCTTCCTCCTGTGACTTTTGCACAAAGCGCCAATAAGAAGCCTCGGCAGTGTGGGGTGAAAATCCCCTTGTGTCCCTTTCCCCATCTTCTTGTCTTTGCCTGCATATATAATCTAAAACGCTGATTTTCCCTTCAAGCACCTGATTTTCAAGTTTTTCATATTCAGTCATTTACGTCTCCTGTCTCGGCAAGCCTGCCGCTTTATCGTATTTAAAAATTTATAAGTTTATTTGCCTTGTGAATTATGCCGCAAAATCCGTATAATATCTGCCATGCAGATTTTATACTATGAGCGTTTAATGTGTCATCCCTCGGCATTTTTTTAACTGGGGCGGAAGACCACGAAGAATGGGGAATTAAAGTATCCATAAAGATATTATACCACATTTTGTTGAATAAAAAAGCCTGCAAAACTCCAGTCCTTTGCTTGCTTGATGTTGTAAAGCCGCACTGGGCAGTGTAAGATGGTGTTTAAAGATTAGGCAGAACATATTTTATGGGAGATATTATGATAACTGTTGACCGCTTCGCTGAAATGTTGGACGAAATGGCCTGTGAGCTGCCAATAGAGTTCTACGACGGGCTAAACCTTGGAATAAGCATAAGTCCGGAAGCAAAAATCCATCCGGAGGCCAAAGCTGACGATTTATACATTTTGGGGGAATATCAAAACTCCCCGATGGGCAATGGAATTGTCATTTATTATGGCTCTTTTGCAGCACTTTTCAATGGCCTTTCCGAGGCCGAGCTTATGGGTGAACTGAGGAAAACCCTGCGCCACGAATTTCGCCATCACATGGAATACCGTGCCGGCGAGCGGGGTCTTGAGCTTGAGGACGAAAGGCAGCTTTCGGAGTATTTGGGGCAATAACTTACCCTCCGAATATAAGCCGATTTCGAAATTTTTTTGAAGGGAGATTTTTATGCAGCATGAGATAAAAGAAAAAGGCAGGCTACTTGACAAAAACGGCAGTCTTAGAGAGGCGGGATTTGCCCGCAGCCTTTTGCTGGAATACAGCCGTGAGGATATTAAATCCCCGAGCTTCCTTATAAAGGAGTGGGATTATTACCTAATTCATAATGATGATTTTGGTCTTGCCCTCACTGTTGCAGATAACAGCTATATGTCACTTATCAGTGTGAGTTTTCTTGATTTTAAGGAGCCCTTTTCCCACACAATAAGCCCCATATCGCTTTTTTCTATGGGAAAGCTTAACCTTCCGAGAAGCTCTGCTTTTGGAGTGACCGAGGGCAAAAACAAATCCTCTACCATACGCTTTGAGGTAAAGGACGGCCTTCGCAAGCTGTATTGCCACATGGATAGATTTAAAGATGGGATGCCTCTTAATGCGGAGATTTGCCTTAGTGACGAGCCTTGTGAGTCTATGGTCATAGCAACGCCCTTTGAAAACAAGAAAAGAGCCTTTTACTATAATCAGAAGATAATAGGTATGAAGGCCCAAGGAAAAGTGAGCTTTGGCGGCAATGAATATATCTTTTCTCCTGAAGACAGCTTTGGCCTGTTGGACTGGGGTAGGGGTGTCTGGACATATAAAAACACTTGGTACTGGGGAGCGGCTCAGGGACTTATAGATGGTGAGCCCTTCGGGCTTAATCTGGGCTATGGCTTTGGGGATACTTGTGCCGCCAGCGAAAATATGATTTTTTACAAGGGCAGGGCTCATAAACTTGACCGCATAAGTTTTGGTATCCCAAGAAAAAACAGCATGGATGATTTTATGTCGAACTGGAAGATTTCCGACAATGAGGGTCGTCTTAACTTGGACTTTGTGCCGATTTTGGACAGAGCCGCCAAAACTGATTTTCTGCTTCTTTGCAGCGACCAGCATCAGGTCTTTGGAAAGTTCAGCGGCAGTGCGGTTTTAGATGACGGCACAAAAATAGAAATTAAAGATTTGCTGGGTTTTGCCGAAAAAGTTTATAACAAATGGTAAAACCCTGCCAAAATAATAAACAACATATCCCCTACCGCTAGGCATAACAAGGGCGGCAAGGCTGCTCAAAACAATGTGCAGTCTTGCCGCTTTTTTATATCTTATCGGTTCCTCAATGTCTCGGGCTTGAGTTTACGATTTTTGCCCCCTGAATAAGCAGCCTTGTAATGTCCGCCTGAGTCTGAGTATGCAAGGAGGCCAGCTTTGCGTAAAGGTCCCCCTGCCGTGTAACAACATATTTCGGCGGGAGCCTGCTAAGCACATATGCAAGAATATCATTTCTGCATTGTGTGCATGAGCAGCAATCCAGCTCATCTCGTCTTTCCTCATATTCCAGCTCGACAATTTCCTCCATCATGTTGTGGTATAGCTTTCCCTTTTCCACCTTAATCCTCCTAATGCCTTTACCCTACATTATAAATCTATTATACACCATAATGGGGAAACTTTTAAGTGCCTTTTGTAAGAGATTGCTTTTACAAAGGCTTGCGCCGCCTATAAGAAATTACGGTTTTATGAATAATAAGTCGAAAATTGTAGATTTATTTTATTCTTCGACAGGTTTCGACACTGCAAAACCGGCCTGCTGCCCTATAATGGCCTCAAAGAAAAAAAGGAGGCTTGCATATGAATATAAGTCAGGCCGTGGTTTTGAGGATACGCCAATTATGCTCCGACAAAGGGATAAGCCCAAATCTTTTAAGCAGGAGGTCAGGTCTTCCTTCCGGCACCTTGAAAAGTATCTTAAACGGTGAAAGTAAAAATCCGGGAATAATCGCAATTAAAAAGCTTTGTGATGGCTTTGGCCTTAGTCTTTCCGAGTTTTTTGATTCACCTTTGTTTCAATCTCGGGAGAACCCACCGCTATAACTCAGTTTTTCCGCTATATAGGAAAAAAGGTTTTGGGGCCAGACTTTTAGGGGCTCAGAATTTAAGCAGAATAGGGAGTATAGATGAAAACACTGATTGTTGATGAAGATATAAAGGTACTAAACCAGCTTTATTCCGCCTGTGCTTCTATAGACGGCCTTGAGCCGGCAGGCGTTTTTAATAAGCCTTTGGAAGCTTTAAATTATGCGGAGTCAAATCCTGTGGAGCTTGTCTTTTTGCCCATGGAAATGACCCCCATAAACGGCATGAATTTAGCTTTAAAGCTTCGTGCCTTACATCCGGAACTTATAGTAATTTTTATAATGGATACAGCAGAGCATCTGGAAAAAGCTCTGAAAATGGATGCTGACTACTTCATAATGAAACCATTTACAGAAAAGGAAATAGAAAAGACAGCAGCTCGGGCAAATCTTTTATCTGCCCGTATGAAAAAACGAATTTTTGTAAAAACCTTTGGGAATTTTGATGTTTTTGTTGACGGTCTGCCCATAGAGTTTCCCAGCGCCAAGTCGAAGGAGCTTTTAGCCTACCTTGTAGACCGCAACGGCAATGTGGTTTACTCTGAGGAGGGCTTCTGTCTTCTATGGGAGGATAGATGCTTTGATAAAAACTCGGCCAGCAGCTACCGGAAGGTTCTCTCCCGTCTAAACAAGGCCCTTTCTCAGGCCGATGCCCTTGATATGCTGCACATAATGTCCAGAGGTAGGGCCATAAACAAAAATGCCGTTGACTGTGACTATTTCTCCTTTCTTGAGGGCGAACCTCAAGTTATAAGTAATTGGAACGGTGAGTATATGACAAATTACAGCTGGGGGGAATACACTCTTGCAAACCTGCTTTCCCAGAGAGAAGGTATGATGCGATAAAAACGTCCATTAAGAGATAAAACCTCAGTTTAAGTCTTAAAACCTGCGCCCAGCCTTTATTTTGGAAGAAAATTTGACAAGTCTTGTTAAATTTTTGTCATCATTCATGAAATTATACACTTATATCCAGTT
>JAAYFX010000176.1 GCA_012728025.1 Clostridiales bacterium | reverse complement strand
TTTTATGTAATCCTTGTCCATATCTAGCCTTCCTTTTCTCAGGTTTTTGAAAAAACACTTATAACTCTGTCTATCCCCGAAGCGTCCAAGACCCGCAGGGGCTGACCTTCAGGGTTTTCAACCCATGCCTTGCCAAACATATCATTCATACGTTTATGTATTCTTAAAATTACGGCAATGCCGGAGCTGTCCATGAAAGAGAGCTTTGAAAGGTCAATTATACAATCACGGGGCAGATATTCGTCTATAAGATTTTCTATGGTTTTCATCCCGCTTTTTGCACTATGATGGTCAAGCTCCCCTTCAAGGGTCAGCCGCAGGCAGCCTTTGTTATAAGCTGAAAGTACTTTCATGAAAATTCCTCCGTGGTAAAGAAAAAAAAAAATGACACCGTAAGGTTTTAACTCACGGTGCCATTCTATGGCAAGAAACTTGCAAATGCCGTCACATTTTGACGGACTGCAATATTTTATAGCTTATACAAGGCATAATTACAGCCTGCCTGTCCTTACGGATAGACTATAAGTTGCGCAAAAAGTACTTACTTAAGCTTCAAAAGGCTTTCCGACAGATTTTCTATGAGCGCCTTTGCTCTCTTGGCTCTTTCCTTTTCGTTTTCCACAACGCTTGCCGGAGCCTTGGCTAAAAACTTTTCGTTATTGAGCTTTGCCATTTGAGCATCATATTCCTTTTGAGCCTTGGCAATTTCTTTTTCCAGCCGCTCACGCTCTTTTTTAAGGTCTACAAGCTCTGCCATGGGCATAAACATTTTTGCCTTGTCGGTTATAACAGAAACCATGCCCTCGATGTCATCAGGGGCCGTATCAGTTACCAAAACCTCACTGGCATAGGCAAGCTTTATAAGAAAGGCTCTTCCATTTTCAAAAATATCCTTATTATCTGTTACAACTATCAGCCTTGCACGGCGGGAGGGGGGAACATTCATATCCGCTCGACGGCTGCGGATGGCTTTTATAGCGTCAATCAGCGCCTCAAAGTCATGCTCCTGATTGGGAAACGAAAGGGCTTCGTTATATTCGGGGAAGGAGCAAAGCATGAGAAAGTCGCCCTCATGGGGCAAAGCCTGCCATATTTCCTCGGTAATGAAGGGCATGAAGGGATGCAAAAGCTTCATTATTTCTGTCAGCACATAAAGGAGAACCTTTTGCGCCCTGATGCTATTTTCCTCATCCTCACCGTTTAAGCGGGGCTTTGTAAGCTCTATATACCAGTCGCAATAGCTGTCCCAGATGAAGTCAGAAACCTTTTGGGCGGCAACACCCAGCTCATAGGCATCCATGTTTTCGGAAACTTCTTTTGCCACAGCGTTTAGCTTTGAAAGTATCCACATATCTTCCGGTTCAAGCTTTTCGGGAAGCTCGCAGCGGTCTATGCTAAGGTTCATCATAACAAAACGTGAGGCGTTCCAGATTTTGTTAGCAAAGTTTCTCATGGCCTCACAACGTTCAGTGTAAAAACGCATATCGTTTCCGGGGCTGTTGCCTGTTACAAGGTTAAATCGCAGGGCATCACAGCCAAAGCGGTCAATCATCTCCAGAGGGTCAATGCCATTTCCAAGGGACTTTGACATTTTGTGCCCCTTGTCGTCTCTTATAAGTCCATGAATGAAAACCGAGTGGAAGGGAATTTGTTTCGTATGCTCACAGCCGGAGAAAATCATCCGAGCAACCCAGAAAAAGATGATGTCATAGGCGGTTACAAGAACATCCGTTGGATAAAAATAGTCTAAATCAGGGGTTTTGTCTGGCCAGCCAAGGGTGGAAAAAGGCCAGAGGGCCGAGGAAAACCATGTGTCCAGCACGTCCTCGTCACGGCTTATATTATGGCTTTTGCACTTTTCGCATTCTGTTATATCATCTCGGGAAACGCTTATATGACCGCAGTCGGCACAATACCAAGCAG
>JAAYFX010000175.1 GCA_012728025.1 Clostridiales bacterium | reverse complement strand
CCGTCTGCCCTTGTGTGGTGGGTGAGAAAAAGCCCTTCGATTACATCTTTTGTCACAGGAGTGCCGCCGCTTGTAATGTCCAAAAGAGAGCCGGCATAGCTAATGTTAAACCATGTGCCGTCAGCAAGCTCGGACTTATAGTAAATGGTATCCTGTCCGGACTCATGGGCAGACTCTATGGCAATGTTGTATATAGGGTCTGTCAAGGCGGAAAGGTGAATAAGATGGCTGCCTATTATAAGGGTAGAGCTTTCAATGTCGTCGGATTTTATGTGGACAGCCTCGTCCTCGTTCCAGATAGCGCTTGCCAGAAAGGTGGCAGAGCCTATGAGGATAAACAAAACTGCCCCTATGACTACGGTTTTAAACCGTTTGCTTTTTCTAAGCTTCATGTCAGGCCCTCCCTTTCCTTACTGGTTTTTCGTTATTTTGTATATGGTCTGGCTGCCGGAGTCGAAGCCCGCCTTGTAAAGAAGCTCTCCGCCAGAGTCATAAAAGCTTAAGGTGACTTCGTCAAGGCTTACTATCAAAAGAGTAAGGTAGCTTAGGCTTTCTGCTATGGAGATTGGCTCTGTGGTGTAAACGCTGCCCATGTCTCCATAGCTTATTGAATATCTTTTGGCAGACTGACCCGAGTCAAGCTTTATGCTAAGCTTTGAAATGGAAATTTCGCCTAAGGGGGTGGTTTCAACGGTGTAGCTGCCGATTGTGGGGTTTTCCTCCTCGCCGTCTGCCTCTGTCGGCTCTATGGGCAGAACATCCCGTGGAACGGAGGCGTCAATGAGGCATTCGGTTACAAACTTGTTCCCGTTGTACAGGCGCAAAGTTATCTCGGAGCTGTCTTGATAGTCTAGGGCAAGATGGCGAATCTCGTTGGGAATAGTGGTTTTTGAGCCTATGCGAACACCGTCTATCCAGACTTCAAAGGCTGTAATCTCCGGCTCGAAGCCCTCGGGTATGGAAACGCCAATGGAAAAGACCATGTCGGCAACGCTGGAATAAATGTAGTAGTAGGGGTCGCTTATGGGGTCTAGTATGCTAAAGCTGTCTCCGCCGGCGCCGGCTTGGGTGTCAAATCCCTCGCCCTTCATAAAGGCGGTTACAGCCCCGCAACATAGGCGGTCAAACTCGAAAAGCAGTCCGTTATATGAGGCAAGCGCCTCAACAACTTCAAGTTGCATTTCCTCATAGCTGTCTCTTGCGTCTTTAAGCTCCGAATAGTCGGCACGTCCCAGCTTGTTTAAAGCTGTGACCTTGTCGAGGAGCACTTCGGCATCGTCGGATATTTTCCTTGCTGCCTCATAGGCCTTATAAGCTGTTATAAGATTTTCATAACTGTCGGAAACAAGGCCCCTAAGCTCTTTTTCAACTTCGTCCTGTTCCTTTTTTGCGGCGCTGTATTCCATACAGGCAGTGTATACAGCGTACATTTCATCCTCTATATAACGTGTGCCGGAAATTTCGCCCTTGAACCATTCCATTGTAAAGGTGAAAAACAGTATCCTCATCTTTCCAGACCAAGGCTTATCAAGAGCTTCCAACATTTCCTTATATTTAAGCTGGAAGGCGGCGTAATCAACCTCCATGCCGGACTTTGCCATATTAATAAAGTTTTGAATATAGTCCATTTTAGAGCCGTATTGGTTTTTCATAAGGCTTTCGTAAGCGTTAAGGTTTAAAAGTGCAGTGGAGGCGGTGGCCTTTGCCACATAAAAGCTGTGGTCGTTTTTCAAGGTGTGGCTTATAATGCCTTCAAGATTTTCACGAGGAAGATAAAGAGATTTAAGGTTGTTTAAAAAACTGTATCCACTGGTGACATCAAGACCAATAAGGTCTGAAAGCTTTTGCTTTTTGTCCTCAAAGCTGCGCTTTTGCTCGGAAAGCTCCGTTGTCAGCGCCTCTGCGGCAGACTTCATCTTGTCTATGTCCGCCTGATTTGCCTTTCCGCTTATAAGGCGAAGCTCATTTTTTGAAAGCTCATCTTCGGCGGCGGCAAGGCGCTCAGACGTAAACGCAATCTTCTCCTGAAGGATATAAACTTCTGCATATTGGGTGTTTACATCCCGCAAAACAGCATAGCGCAGGTCTGCCATTTCGTGGCGCAGGGTTTCAATCTCCGTCTGGAGAACCAGCGGCTTTGTGTTAAGCTCATATTCCTCTATAAGATTGAGGGATTGGGGGAATTTAAAGCTTAAAAGGGGTGACCAGCGAAAGCTTTTAAGGTTTTTGACCTTTGCCTGAATACCCTTTACAGCCTCCACATATTTCATCTGCTTTAAGATAATCTCGTTGTTTTTCATTTTTATATCAGAGCTGTGAGAAAGAGCAAGATTTTGGGACTGCTCGGGAGAAAGAAAGCGATTTGCCGCAAGGCTAGGTGAAAACATGGCGAAGAAAGACACAAAAAGCCCAAGGAAAAAGACGACGGACAGGGTTTTCGCTGATATTTTTCTGTCCGGCATATGACTTTCCTCCTAACTTTAAGCTTTTAAACTATCCTTTATTTTCCGTTATAATCAGGCGCTTTGGATGGAGTACATAAAAAAGTTGTTTGCCCCTGCCTCATTACAATAAAAGGTATAGGTAAGACCGTCGTAAACAAAGGTGTAAAGGTAGACTGTGGCGTTTTCATCATAGCCCGACACAAGATAAACAGAGTCTAATTCAGAAGCGGCGGTGACGGAGACAGGCTTAATTGTCTCGTTTCCTCCGGCATAAAGGCTGTTTATGCAAATTGCCTCGGGAAGGTTAATCCAGACTGTGCCATAGTAGTCGGCACTGCCCATAAGGGTTGCAAGCATATCGATGCTGTCGTATTCCGTTCCGGCTATAAGGGTTTTTTCGGAAAGTATGTAAATTGTCTCTGCCTGCCATTGACCGTCAAGGGTGTTTGAGCCGTCTTTGGCAGAATACATGGCGCCTATGTCATCCATCATCACGCAATATTCCCTGTCCGAGCTGTAAACTGTGCTTTTTCCGGTGTACATTGAGGAAATTTCGGCCGTTGTTTTTTCGGGAAGCTCGCTGAATACTATGCCGCCGGAGAGAAAACTGCCAGTGTATACGGTTTCGCCGGAAAAGCCATAAAGAACACCTTCGCCGGAAAAAAGTCCTTGAGAAAACTGACCGGTATACTCTGAGGTGCCGTTGCCTCGATAGAGCTTTCCTGTGCCGTTATAAAGATTGTCGGAAAATTCGCCCTCGTATTTTAAGGAGCCGCCTGAGTAATAAAGCTTCCCCATGCCGTTATAAAGGTTATTTTCAAACAGACCCTCATAAAGCATCTCATTTTCCTTATCAAAAAGCTTGCCGGTGCCGGAAACCTTGCCCTTCTCAACCTGCCCTGTATACGCCAGATGCCCGTCGGCTGCAAGGATATTCACCGTACCGTCATAAAACTTCAGGGCCACAGAGTTGTATTTATAGCTGGGCACAGAGCTTCCGGCGGCCTTTGCAGGCAAAATAGCGGAGATGTAAAAGGTGCAGACAATGCCCAAGGCTATGACAATGGAAAAGGCAAGACGCTTGCTTATAAGGTAGCGGCCTATGCCGTAATAGTCTTTTTTGTGCTTTGGCTTTATATCCAGCAGATTTGAGAGAAACTGGCGTATTTTGGTGAACACCGTGGTGGTCCAAAAGGCTGGAGTCATCCAAAAGCGCAGTTTTGTAACCAAAGGCTGCAACTTAGCCCTTATGGCGGACACAAGGGTTGAAAATAGTTTATTCAGCTTGGCTCACCTGCCTTTCTTGCTAAAAGGTGCCGGAAGGAGAATTTTTTCAGTCTACATCTACGCCAAAAAGGGCGAAGCTTGATTTTTCACTCTCATCACGATTGAACAAATGCTCACAGGCGAAAAGATACCAGCGGGCCACGCCGTCAGAGGGACAGGTGCGCAAAATAGCTGAAAAAGCATTTCTTGCCAGATAAAAGTCACTTTTATAAAACATGGAGATTGCCTCTTGAAACTGGGAGTCATAGCTTATGCGGAGGTTGCGCTCTATGTCTGACAAGGGGTCTAAAAGCTCGTATAGCTTAAAACTTTCCTTTCCGTCATCAGAGGAGATAAAGCCTATGTATCTAGCAAAATAACGCTGGCCCATGCCCTGAAGGTACTGCTCTGTGATGGCAATTTGCACTCCCGCAGAGCGCAGCTTATCCGCAAAGCCCCCTAAAAACTCAAGCTCCGAGGAGGAAACAAAGGGAAACATACTTTCCTCATTTCCTGCCATGCCGTAGATGAAAAGTGTTTTATGCAAAATCACCATAAACTTCGGAGCGGGATACAAATCGTCGGGAGATGTGGGTATTCCCGTAAGGCTAAGGGCAGATTTAACACCTTCTCCGGCTCCGCCTTGGAAATAGACCATGTTGCTTTCCATATCATAGCCGGAGGAAAGCAGAAGTCCGCCGTTTGCCCGAAGGGCAAGGTCCATCAGGGAGGATGTGTTATTTAAAAAGGAGACATAGCCCTTGTCGTTTAAAAGACCTCGAACGGTGCTGCGGTTGCAGACAGTAATGACTCCTGCACTGCCATTTATCGCCCTACTGTCCCCAAGGCTAACTTCCATAACAGAGGCCCTGTCTAAAAGCTGCTCCAAATCTACCGGCACAAAACGGTGGTAGGAGCGCATGGTGCTGTAAACCTCATAGTCCCGAATGGAGAGGGCAACGCAAAGCTCTTGTAGTCTGCGTGACATTTCGCCAATCTCATCATGGCGGTCAAGAGCGGGGAAAACTGTGTAGTCGCCGTCGGAAACCCTTGACATTTGCTGGCTTAAAAGCTTTAAAGGTGAGTTTATGCTGCGAAGCACCAAGAAAACCACAAGGGAGCTTAAGGCGGCAAAGGCGATAAGAGTAAAAAGAAGTTTTATAATAAGAGCGGGCAGGCTAACAGCCGGAGAGTTACAGATGGTGCGAAGGATTATAACAAAACAGCTTATGAAGGCGAAAATCCCAAGAGAGCCTACCAGAATAAGACCTGTGCGAAAGACATAGCTTTTTGCTTTGCGTACCGCTATGAGCATTGCTGTAAGGGGAAGATATATTCCCAAAAGGAGAATGCTGGCAGAGAGAAAATATTTTGCCTTGCTTTCCATCCGAGCAGTCAGAGAAATTTTGCTGTATGAGGTGTCGGGATTTTCGGGGAAATCCTTCTCGGAAACAGGACTTAAACCATAGCTGCCAACGGACACCGCCTGACCGCCGGAGTACATAATGTAGAGGTTTCCCCCCCTATAAAAGGCGCACTCCACCGAGCCTGCGGCAGGAGCAGACTGAACAAGAGAAGTTATCCACTTTTCGGAAAAGATATTTGCGCTGGATAAAACCGAAACACTGCCCTGAAAATCAGACAAAGTAAGAAAGCCCGCGTCCCCCTGCATGAAAAAGTCTCTTACCTGAGTATCCTGTTCATAGGGAAGAATTGCCTTAAGGGAAAGAGACCCGCCAGACTCGGCAAAAAGAAGCTGCCTTATTTCAAGCTCTGGAATATCCCGTACAGCCCAAAGATTATTTTTTTCGCCGTAGATTGCGGTGATATTTGCAAGAGCGCCCTTTTCCCCTCGGAGGCAGGAGTATGCCTTTGTAACTGTTCCTGAGTGTATTTCGTATATGAAACTTCCCAGCGCACGGTTTTCCGCTGCGAAAACCGTATCCTCGCTTTCGTACACGGCGGAAAAGTTCTTTGTCTGGGGCAGGCCATGGGAAGAAAGCGATATGACGGCAAAGGTTCCCGCCACAAGTAGGACGAAAGAAATCAGAAGTTTTCTCAAAATCAGCGTCCCCTTTTATTTTAGCTGCTCGGTTCCTATGTAATCGAAGCAGTTTTCAAACAGGCGCAGCAAAGGTATGTCACCAAAGATTATCTGCGAAATCAGCATTATAAAGGCGATAATCACAGCAATGGAGCATAAAACAAGCAGGAAATTGAAAAGCGAATCCTTTTTGCGCCGCCACAGAGCAGAAAGGCGTTGCCTTATACTAAGCTTTTCCATGGGCATTGCAGTGAGCCTTATATCCCTGTAAAGCTCGGGAAAGCTGGTGTAAGAGTTACTGCGGCACTTTTTTCGTATAAGCTCACAGCTTCCGGCTTGCTTTGCCGACCCGCCCTCTAAAAGCTCCAGAATAATTTCCGCACAGCGGATGGTGCAATCCGCCTCGGTTTTTTCGGGGTCTAGCTGGCTAAGGTCGAAAACCGGAGTGAAGTATATCCTGTTGTCACGGGTTATATGTACATTATCCTGAGTTAAGATAAGGTAGAGCAAGGGCGAAGGAAAGGATGAGGAGGCACATTCCATAACAAGTCTTGCGCAAATCTCCCCACCTTTGGCAGGACTTTGCATCTGTCCTCGGGCAAAGGCTGAAAACCGCCTTTCCTCCTGATATTGGAAGCAGTATATAAGCTCGTCGTTTCTGGCAAAGCTCTTGAGGAAAAAGGAGCTTTTTCCCTTTCCTTCCGTTATGGAAATAAAGGTTTTTACAAGGGTTTTATCACGAATGACAAGAAGGGTATACCTTGCGCCCACAGGGGAGCGACGGTCTTTGCAGACAAGTATATCGTTGGAGCTTCCGGAAAAAAGTGTTGCCACAACCTCCAGAATCATATCGTCAACATAATAGACCAAGCTTTCGCCTCCCGTCTGTAATTTTAAGCTTGCTGTACCCTAGACCTGAGCCTCGACGGATTCCGTCTCCTGAGCCAGATGTTTTTTAACAACGGCATAGGCATAGGTGGTTATAAGGGGCATATCCGCACAGGAGATACGAATTTCATATATACCCTCTTTGGCCGGTGCCGTATAGATGCCGTCGGGGGTGATTTGACCGGAGTCTTTTTCGGTAAGCTCATAAGTAAGGGTGCAAGGCTCCATGTTCTTGAAGTTAACGCTGAAATAATGGCTTTCCCTTGCGCCCATAACAACGGTTGGGCGAACGGCGGAAATGCTCTTACCTTCAAGCTTTTGCAGCTTGGCGCTTTCCTCACCTATGGGGAAGGAAAAAGCGTTCCAGCGAAGGGTTAAAACAACCATGGGGCTAGGTTCATAAATCTTTACGGCTATGACAAAGCTGCCTCTATCATTTAAAACCTTTACAGCAAGACTGGAAGCGGGGATGCTAAGGTTATCTCCCTCGAACAAATCGGGGTCGCCATAAAGGGTGTGCCTTGCTGTGGCGCCAAGCTTTTTGTCCTCGGCAAAATATTCAAAGCCGGCGCTTACATAGATAAGACCTTTGCCAAGGCCATGAATAATTTCATCCGAGTAAACCACCTGACCGGATTTTAGTCCCGCAGGCAGGGGGATTTCACAAACACCGCTTGCGTAAACCGGCTCACGAGGACTGCCCGAGGGGGAGCCTTCTGTGCCGCTATGATTTTTTTCGTTTTCCTCCTGAGGGGCAAGGGGCAAAAACCAATCTCTGTATTCCCGACGCAGGGAGTCATCTGCATTGGCCTTTATGTACTTTTTGACCCCGTCCTCAATGACGGATTCTATAAGGTAGGCACTTTTGGTTCTTTGAAGGGAAAACTCGGCAAGCTCTATAAGCTCGGAGCTGCCTTCAATATTTCGGGCCTCAAGGCTAACAGAGCCAATGGCCTTTGCGATGACGGATTCGGAGGAAAGCTCTGTTACAGAAATTTTAAGAAGAAATGGCTCTGTGGCAGAGCGGGAAACGCCCCCGACCTTCACCGAGATGCTGTCTGTTGCCGCCATGAGGGTGGAGTCTGGACTGGGCACAGGTCTTGCGGTCATTTTGTAGTCTCGTGTAATGGTTTTCCCCTGACCGCAGCTTAGTTCATCTATTTTTATGTCAAGGGAGTGCTCTCCCTCCTCGTTTAAAAGGGCGGGAGTTTGCAAGGGTATCTGGAGGGTCAAAGACTCCCCAGTGGAAGAAAGCTGGGTTACGGAAACTCTGAGACGGACAGCTTGATTGCAGGGAATTGAGGAGGGTAGGGAAAGAGAAACCCTAAAATCGCTGTCCTCATACAAAACCGAGGTGCTGATGAAGGCTGAAAAATCCAGCGAGTTTTCCGGCAGGGCAGCCCTGTCAAAAAGACATAGAGAATAGCCCTCTCGGATACGGTTGTGCTCATAGCCCTCCCCCTGATTGCCAGCAGAAACAGCATAAACAGGATGCACCGCCTGCTCGTCGTATTTAAGGCAGAGTACGGCCCTGTTTGTCTGAAGCTCCTCAAAGCCGTCTATGGCAGAGAGCTTTTTCATGACGGAGTTTTCCACCACAATCTCCCGACCCCAAAAATCAAGGGCAAGGCCGGACTCAATCATGATGGAAAGGTCGTCAAGGCTGTAAACGCCAAGACCGCAGACAATGCCGCCGCCGAACATCATTTCGTTGATGAAGCGGCGCTTTTGGCTGCCATAGACCTGCTCCACCTGAAAGTCTGCCGAGGTTAGAAGCTTGCCGACATAATAGCGGTTGCGTTCAAAGGGGAGTAACTGACTGTTTT
>JAAYFX010000174.1 GCA_012728025.1 Clostridiales bacterium | reverse complement strand
TTCAGCTCATCCCGTATCCACTTAGCATTGCCAGAATGGTCTTCGTGGTTGTGAGTTAAGGCAACCTGCTTTATTTCCTGCTCCTTTATCCATGGAATAAACTGTTCGGCACGGCTTTGGGGGCCGCAGTCTATAAGTAGGCCATCTACATTGTAAATAAATACTTTCGTCTCGTTTTCGCCGGTGAAACAAACTTCCTTAGCAAAGTTTACGCCATTGTAGCTTCCTGTTTCTAGCATTTTTGTCCTCCTCATATAGTAAGATTTGTAGAAGATTTATAATAAAAACTTTAATTGTATATTCTTTTAAATGCGTCTGTGCCCAGCGTCTAAAGTTTGTTGTTTACTCTATATCTAATAGAAATAATCGTATCAAGATTATAAATGGTACACTTCATCATATAGATACTCTACCCCTGAAAACTTGCATTTTTATTATATCCTACAATATGAGCAATAGCAACAAAACTTTATCCCTAGGGAGCCCTAATTAATGGTTTAATGTATATCCAAAGGTGTATTAATGTATTAAGAAAACTAAAATTGTTTTGACAAAGGTACAATGAAAGCTTATAATGTTTCGTAATAGTAAAAAACAATCGGGGAGGCCATAAATGGTCTGAGAGGAAGTTGTTGAACTTCGACCCATTTTACCTGATTCGGATAATGCCGACGTAGGGATCATATTTGTGTTTTAGTGCCTTATCATAACAAATATGATAAGGCTTTTTTATGTATAAAAATAGGAGGTGAGTCAAGTTAAAAAGCATAATTCGTGGATTTTTCTACCTACAAGTGTAATTCTAGTTTTGATATTTTTATGGGAGATATTTGTGCGTTTAACCCATACGCCACTTTATGTGTTGCCAGCCCCGTCTAAAGTTTTAGCAACTTTTATAAAAGAGTTTTCCACCTTGTGGAATCATTCCGTCATTACCTTAACAGAAACCTTGCTAGGCATATTAATCGCTGCATTCTTATCCATAGGACTGGCTCTTTTGATGGATATGTTTGGACTTTTTAGGAAGGCAGTTTATCCTATTTTAGTTGTTAGCCAGACGGTTCCCGTAATTATTTTGGCTCCTTTATTTATTATTTATCTGGGTTTTGGAATGGCGCCCAAGATTATAACCGTAGTTCTAATGTGCTTTTTCCCGATTACGATTAGTTTTGCAGATGGAATGTCCCAGTTGGATATTAACCAAATTAATTTAGTGCGGTCTTACGGTGGAAAGTGGTATCAAGTATATGGTCTTGTGAAAATCCCAGGAGCATTTCCTTCTTTCTTATCTGGACTACGTGTTGCTGCAACTTATAGTGTAACAGGTGCAGTAGTAGGTGAGTGGTTATCAGCAGAAAAAGGACTCGGATATTATATGCTGCGAGTAAAAAACGGATTTATGATGGACAAGGTGTTTGCGTGTATTCTTGCGATTGTGCTTTTGAGTTTATTAATGAATGGACTTGTAAAGTTGTTGGAATATATTTGCTTGCCACATTTAAGAAATCAAAATAATGTGGAAAGTGAACAAATATAACTTATTTATAAAGAGGAGAGAAAAGATGAAACGACTAATTACTTTATTTTTATCCACAATGATTATCCTGTTTTCTACGGGATGCGGGGAAAAAGAAAACAATGAAGGAACAAATTTAGAGCAAGTAACTGTAATTTTAGATTATTTACCTAACACCAACCATACAGGAATCTATGCAGCCTTAGAGTTAGGATATTATGAAGATTTGGGCTTAGATGTACGCATTGTGGAACCTGCTGATGGTGTAACTGCCACCTTGGTTGCAGAAGGAAAAGGTCAATTTGGAATTAGTTATCAAGAGGATGTGATATATGCACTAGATTGTGAGGAGCCCCTTCCAATTAAGGCTATTTCAACAATTATTCAACACAACACTTCTGGTTTTGCTAGTTATAAGGATAAAGATATATTAGGGCCGGAAGATTTTAATGGTAAGGTTTATGCTGGATGGGGAGCCCCTTCTGAAGAAGCGGTGATAAAAGCTGTTATGGATAAAGCCGGAGCAGACTTTTCTTCTTTATCTATGGTAACTTCGGATGGTTCTGGATATAGTGTTTTAAAAGATAAAGTTGATATCATGTGGTTTTTTTGGGCTTGGGATGGCATTGCGTCAGAACTTGCAGGGGTACCGGTTAACTATATCGAATTAAAAGAATTAGACCCAAGATTAGATTATTATACACCAGTTATTATTACAAATAATAATATTATAGAAAACAATCCTGACTTAGCTGGAAAGTTCATGGAGGCTACATCTAAGGGCTATAAATATGCCATTGAAAATCCTATAAAAAGTGCTGGAATAATTCACAAATACGCACCAGAATATGATTTAGAGATGCTTACAAAATCCCAGCTGTATTTATCAGAAAAATACAGTGAAGGTAGTGAGGTTTGGGGCTTGATGACAGACAATGTGTGGCAAAATTATATGGAGTTTATGAAAGAATATGCTTTGATTGAAAATGAAATTCAGCCACAGGATTGTTATACCAACCAGTTTATTCCGGAAGTATACTATGAAACTTAAGCTAGAAAACTTGTCTTGTTCTTTTGGTGGCTCCTTAATTTTGGAAGACATTAATTTATCAGTAAAAGAGCAGGAGTTTATAAGCATTTTAGGCCCATCAGGATGCGGAAAATCCACCTTGTTGAATATTCTTTCAGGTGTTCTTAAGGCTGATAGTGGAAGGGTTTTGGTGGAAGGAGAAGAGGTTAAAGGGATTTCAGGGCGCTTTGCTTATATGCCACAGCAAGATTTACTAATGCCTTGGAAAACTATTTTAGATAATGTGACCTTGTATGGGGCTATTCATCATGATAAAAAAAGAGCTAAAATAGAGGCGCTTAAAAATTTTGAGAAATTTGGTCTAGAAGGCTATGAAAACAGATATCCTAGGGAGCTTTCCGGAGGCATGAGGCAAAGGGCTGCTTTTTTAAGAACAGCTCTTTGTGGAGCTGATATTATGCTTTTAGACGAACCCTTTGGCGCTTTGGATGTAATTAATAAAGGTAAAATGCAAGATTGGCTTAAAGGGCTTAGGAAAGAGCTAAATAGGACAACTATTTTGGTTAGTCATGATATTAATGAAGCCATTTATCTTTCGGACCGCATTCTAATTTTAACAGGAAGTCCAGCTAACTTTAAAAAAGAGTTTATTATTTCGGACAAAGAAAGAAATAGAAAATGGCTTACTGAACAAGGAAAGTTATACAATGAAATTTATCATTATTTAGAAGAGGATGAATTGATAAATTGATAATAGATGGGCACCTACATTTACCAGCAAAGAATATCCAAAATGAGATGCTTGATGTGATGGCGGATAACAATCTCTATGGTCTAATGTCCGCTGGCAATCCGGCAGAGTGGAAGCACTTGCAAAAATTAGCATCTACTTGTAAAAACATTATTCCCACTTACGGTCTTCATCCGTGGTATGCAGACCAATATAGTTTAGATGAAATAAGCCCCTATTTAAAGGGGCTTATTTGTCTAGGTGAAATTGGTATGGATTCTGTTTGGTGTCAGGTGGATTTGAAAAAACAATATGATGTGTTTCTAGGCCAACTGGATATAGCAGAAGAGAAACAATGTCCAGTAATACTTCATACCAAGGGACAAGAAAAGGAAATTGCAAATATAATTAAGGATTATACAATGCCAATCTTAGTCCATTGGTATTCCTGTGACGAATTTTTATCCATGTACTTAGAAAAAGGATGTTATTTTACAATTGGACCTGATGTAAAAACAAATCAAGCTGTTAAGCAAGTGGCCAAGGAAGCACCCATTTCACATCTACTTGTAGAAAGTGACGGGCTTTCAGCCTTAGAATGGGTCTATGGGGAGAAAATAGAAGTGGAAGAACTACCATCTTACTTAATTGAAACTATGAATGTCATAGGTCAAATAAAGGGTCTGTCTTTTAAGCAAGTTAAAGAACAAATGGTTAAAAACCTAGCTTCCTATTTAGCTAGAAGAATCTAAGCTTTTATAGCCATCTTAGTTAGATTTTCGTTTGTATTCATTCTTCAAATGTGCTGGATTTTATCAGATTACAGCAGATATGCCGAAAAATAAGACAATTTTTAAGCGTGTTTTAACCTACTAAACAGCATAAACAGGCAACCAAATTCTCACTCTTAAATCAAGGGGGAGATGGTTGCCTGTTTTCTTTTTCCATATCAGAGCATGAAAGTATACAGGGGGCTTCGCAGCGGGAAAAGCAGGTCAGGCTATGTTCTAGAATAAAGCATTTCAAGCGCAGTTTTATTTAAAATCAGATATGTCGACGACATCCGATTTCTCAGAACATAGAATGCGGAGGGCATCCAGATATCCCTCAAGACCTTGTCCTTTTATTGTGGCAACACAGGCGGAACGGATATAGGATGTTTTTCGGAAATCCTCTCGCTTGTCGGGGTCCGATATGTGTACCTCCACAGCAGGAATACCGACTGCTTTTATCGCATCTAGTAAAGCTATACTCGTATGTGTATAAGCTGCTGGGTTAATCACAATACCGTCAATTACTCCGTAAGCGCTCTGAATGGCATCTACCAACACGCCCTCATGATTTGATTGACAAAACTCCAGTGTGGCACCGAGCCTATCCGCTTCTGCGCATAGCATAGACTTGAGTTCCTCGTAAGTCCGGCTTCCGTAAAGCTCCGGCTCACGAATACCCAGCATATTAATATTAGGCCCATTTATTATTAATATTCTCATTAAATTCCCTCCAAATGGCCGCCGCGGTGTCTTCAGGGGTAAGCCGATTTTCAATACAGACATCACGGAAGCGGCAATAGGCAGGAAGCCGCTCCCTGTACATTTTTGAAAAGTCAGCTTCCTGCGATAGCGGCCGGCCTTCCCGAGGAAGCAATGCCAGATTCCGTTCAAGGTGATAGATGCGTCCATTTTGACGCAGGGGAACATAGTTTCGCTCATCTTTAACGGCTCCGCCGCCTACGGAAATGATTTTGCCGCTGGTCAGACCGGCCTTTGCAATCATTTCAAGCTCAAGGGACCGAAACCCGTCCTCTCCGCTGTTTGCAAAAATATCAGGTATAGTGCGGCCGGTTGCTTTTTCAATTTCTGCATCAATATCGATTAACTCTCTTTCTGTGAGCTTTGCCAAAGCGGCACCGACCGCACTTTTTCCGCAGCCCGGCATACCGATAAGAACGATATTTTCTGTATATTTGCCCAACTTATCGTAGAGTCTATAAGTCTCAGAATCATCTATGCTGGCACCAAAAAAGATTTCCTCCGCAGCCTTGGCCTGTGCAACTAGCATTGACAGTCCGTTTATGTTTGGGATTCCAAGCTCCTCGGCCTGAATTAGAAGCGCTGTGCGGGCCGGATTGAAAATAAGCTCAACCACACCGCTGGATTTTGAAAAAATACGCAAATCAACAGGAGCTTTACCCACCTCCGGATACATTCCAAGCGGAGTTGTGTTTACCACGATGTCTGCATCGCTGTGTCTATCCAAATTCCCATAGTGGTTTGCACCGCTGCGAGAAACGACGATTACTTCAGTTGCGCCTAACTTTTTTGCCGTAAACTGAACTGTGCGTGAAGCACCGCCGCCGCCCAATACCACAATTTTCTTTCCATTAAAATTGATACCGGATAATTCTGCGAGAAATGCAAAACCGTAGGCATCTGTGTTAAAGCCGTATAGAAGACCGTCAGCCTTGCGAACAATGGTGTTGACACAGCCTATTTCCCGAGCTTCTGGGGATAAGATGTTGCAGTATTTCATTGCCTCAAGCTTGTATGGTATCGTCACATTTAAACCGCCAATATCATCTCGGCCTAAGAAATCGCCCACTTGCTCCGGCTCAAGCTCAAAAAGACGGTAAGCGCTGTTTCCCAGTTCATGATGTATCGGAACAGAATAGCTATGCCCCAATTTTCGTCCTATAAGTCCATAAAGTTTATGTTTCATACTCATACTTCTTCATAGTTTCCGAGAAAAATGAAGGTCTCACAGCTACGCTCCAGATTCTCTAGCATTGATATGACATGAGGCTCACGCACAGAGGCTTCAAGGTCCATAAAGAAAACAAACTCAAAATTTCTGCCTGTGACAGGACAGCTCTCCAGTTTGTTCATGTTGATTCCAAGCAATGCCGGCTTTGATAATATATCATAAAGTGCCCCTGGCTTGTTGTCACAGGCAAATATGGCGCTGATTTTGTTTGCGCCGCCGTAAATCTTTGGCTCTTTTGTGATACAGATAAAGCGTGTATAGTTGTTATCGCTGTCTTGCACAGAGTCTGACACGACGCTTAGCCCGTACAGCTCGGCACAGGTATGTGAAGAAAGAGCCGCAATATGGGGGTTGTCCGATTCAGAAACCATTTTTGCTGCCAAGGCAGTATTTCCGCAGGGAATAATCTTTACATTTGGGAGGGATGAAAGAAACTTTTCGCACTGATTTATTGCCTGTTCGTGGGAATAGATTTCTTTGATGTCAGAAAGCACAGTTCCGGACTTTGCCAGAAGCTCATGGCGGATACAAAGCTTTGTGCTGCGTACAATAGAGAAGCTTCTGTTTTGCAGCAACTTATATACTGTACGAACAGAGCCGCTTGAGCTGTTTTCTATCGGAAGAACACCATATTTGCAAAGACCCGACTCAACCGCATCAAAAACCGCTTCAAAGGTTTTTACATATACAATATTTGCACGTGGAATCAGGTTTTCACAGGCTGTCTGGGAGTTTGAACCTTCGATTCCTTGACAGGCAACTGTGCCGCTACGGGGGAAAACTGCCTCTCCGGCTGAAAGAGCATTTTCAATTTGCGTTCTGACTTTCGACGGAGCCGAGAGGAGTTCGTTTTGGCGGGTCTTGGAAAGCTTGAACAAAGCTGAAAAGAGGTAATATGCATAAGGCTCCATGTCTCCTGATTTTTCTGAGACCTTAGCAAGGATTTCCCGTTCACGCTCCCTGTCAGGGATTGGAAGGCCAAGTTCTTTCTTGGCTGCGGCCATTTTGTCGGCAAGCTCCATTCTTTTGAGAAAAAGTGATAGTATGCCATCATCTGCTTCATCAATTTGTTTTCTAATTTCAATCTTATCCATATTAAAATCCCTCCTCAAGCAAGGTATCCAAAATAACAATGGCGGTTACAGCCTCAAGCACCGGAACAGCCCGATGGGCTATGCAAGGGTCGTGCCGGCCTTTGATTGTCAGCGTTGTCTGCTCCATTCGAGACAGGCAGACAGTTTTCTGTGGAAGTCCAATAGACGGTGTCGGCTTGATTGCAATGCGGAATACCAATGGCATTCCATTTGTTATGCCCCCGAGTATACCGCCGCTGTTGTTGGTTTCTGTTGCAAGGGTTTCGTTCTCGCCAATACAAAAGGGGTCATTGCATTCCGAGCCTTTCATGGCGGTACAGGCAAAGCCTGCGCCAAATTCAATGCCTTTTACAGCAGGAATTCCGAAAACTGCGGCAGCAAGACGGTTTTCAATACCATCGAACATAGGTGTGCCCAGCCCAGAAGGCAGACCGATAACGGCACATTCGACAGCTCCTCCAACAGAATCAGATGCCTTTGCCGCCTGCAGTATTGTCTCCTGCATCAAATATCCCTTTTCATCGTCAATAACAGGAAAGGCTTTGAGGGCAATCTCGTCAAAAAGTTGTTTTTCCGGCCAAAGTGGGAATAAGGAGTCGGAAATGCCGCCGATAGAGGCCAAATGTGCACCAATGAATATTCCACGGCGGGCAAGCAACTGTTTGGCGATACCGCCTGCTATGCAGAGCGGAGCTGTCATCCGTCCGGAAAAATGCCCTCCGCCACGCATATCGGCTTTATCCCCCCACTTTATACGGGCTGTGTAGTCTGCGTGTGATGGGCGAGGGGAATCGAAAAACTCGGAGTAATCGGAGGAGCGAGTATCATTATTTTCAATGATTGCACAAAGAGGGCTTGCACAGGTCATGCCGTTTAAAACCCCTGAGAGAAAAATGGGCACATCTTGCTCACTTCTTGCTGTTGAGACAGCATCTTTTCCTGGGCGCCGTCGTCCCATAAAGTGCATAAGCTCATCCATATCAATTAGCTCACCTGCCGGAAGCCCGTCAATATTTACACCGACTGCTTTCCCGTGTGACTGGCCGAAAACTGAAATTTTAAGGCGCTTTCCTATTTCAGAGGACATCCGCTTTCCCTCCCAAATTTATATAGTTGCTAAAAAAAGCGGGGTATGACTTGTTTACAGCCTCAGCCCTTGTAATTGTAACCGGATTGGCGCAGATGCTGCCGGCAATGGCCGCTGCCATGGCAATTCTATGGTCATTAAAGCTGTCCACAGTTCCCCCTGTAAGGGTACCGCCAAAAACCGTCAGCCCATCTTTATGCACCTGAACACTGCCGCCCAAGGCTTTAAGCATTGAGGCGGTTGACGCAAGCCTATCACTTTCTTTGTATCTTAAATGCGCGCCGTTCACAAAATGGGTTTCCCCTTCTGCATATGCTGCCACAACAGCCAGTGCAGGCAGAAGGTCTGGTACATCTGTAAGGTCAACTTCGCAGCCGTGAAGTTTCCCCGACGATGCTGTGACCCAAGTATCGCCGGAGATAAGCCCTGCCCCGAAACATTTTAGAAGATGGATTATAGCCTTATCACCCTGAGGCGAGTGCAAATCGAGACCACTTACAGTTACTGAAGTTCCTATGGCTCCAGCAGCAAGAAAAAATGCAGCGTTGGACCAGTCACCATCTACTACAAGCTGGCTGGGAGAGCGATATTGACTGTTTGCAGATATAAAATATTCATTTTCTGAGTGCTTTACAGAAACCCCGAATTGTGTAAGAGCCAATAGTGTAATCTCTGCATAAGCGGAGGAAACAAGCTTTGACGATAGACGCACACAGCTATCCTGAGGTATAGCGGACAGGGCCAGTAAAAGTCCTGTGAGATATTGTGAGCTGACATTGCCTGAAATATCAAAGACCCCTCCGGTCAGTTTTCCCCTTGTTTCAAAGGGAAGCTTCTCGGAGCTGAACGAAACACCATGACTCTTCATTGCATTGGAAAGCTCTGTTATGGGTCTTTCCGGCAGGCGGCCGCTTCCTGTGAAATGAACACGCTCACAAAGCGCTGTCGCTACCGGAAGCATGAATCGGAGCGTTGAGCCGCTTTCTCGGCAGTCTAAAACAGGGCACTCGGGAACTTCTGTAATTGGTGTTACAATGATTGCTTCACCCTGCTTTTCTATCCCTGCACCCAGAGCGATAAGACAGGCTATTGTCGCATCAATATCGTCCGAGGAGGAGGAAAGCAGCAGGGAAGTTGGCTTGTCGGCCAGTGCTGCGCAGATGAGAAGGCGGTGGGCAACAGACTTTGAGGGAATTGCCTTAACGCTGCCCGACAGCACTGAAGAAGTAATTATGACGTCCATGATGAAACCTCCAGTCCCGCATTGATTACAGAATGCAACGTGCTTACAGGTATCTTTTTCAGATAACACCTGCCAATACTATCGGGAATAACCAAGGTGATTTCCTCTCCCGAGCGCTTTTTATCCGAAAGTGCGGCGGCGGTAAGGTTCTCTGCTGAAAAGTCGGTGTATATGGGCAGGGAATTTCTGATAAGTGTTTTTTCTATACGTGGAGCAACAGGTGTGCTGCTAAACCCGAGCCTGTCTGCAGCCCGTGCGATAACTGCCATTCCCGCTGCGACTGCGTGTCCATGGGAGATGGCATAATTGCTGCATTTCTCGATCGCGTGGCCAACAGTATGTCCAAGGTTAAGTGTTTTGCGAAGCCCTGCTTCAAACTCATCAGCCTCTACAATGCTCCCTTTAAAGGTTACACACATCTTAATAATTTCTGCCAAAGACGGCTTGACATCTCCGGTTTCAAAAAGGGAAAACAAGTCCTCTCCCGATAGGATTCCGGTTTTAATAGCTTCTGCCGCACCATCGGCAAAAACCTCATCAGGAAGCTGTTTAACACAGCTAACATCACAGATGACCGCTTCAGGCTGAACAAACACTCCGGCCAGGTTTTTGCCGGTCATGAGATTGATGCCGGTTTTCCCGCCAACTGAGGAATCAACGGCCGCCAGAAAGGTGGTTGGAATTTGCACATATCTGATTCCACGGAGATAAGTCCCTGCGGCAAATCCAGCAAGGTCGCCTGTGACCCCTCCGCCCAGAGCAAGCACACAATCCGTCCGTGTAAGGCGGCTCTCCCCGAGAAATTCAAGAATATTGGAAAGTGTTCCAATCGATTTTGACTGCTCACCTGCGGGAAAAGAGAAGGTGCTGACGGAAAAGCCCTCATTTTCCAGACTATCCGCTACGGTGGAAAGGAAAAGCCTTTCAACATTTGAGTCGGTTATAATGGCGGCACGACAGGGGTTAATTGTCTTTCCTATAACATCACCGCAGGAGCCGAGAAGGTTTTCGCCGATAGAAACGTCATAACCTTTTCCCGCATTGATGCGAACAGATTTGATTTCCAAATCAATTACCTCCTGCTGCGATTTTCTTCTCCCTGCCGTCCTTTAGCAGAGTGCGTAGCTTTTCTGCATCATTGGTTCGCAGGGGTTCAAGATACTCATTCAAATGACCGATTAAAATTTCAAGCTGGTCTGTAAGATAATCAGCATTTGCCATCATAAGCTCTGTCCACATATCTTCGTCAAGGTGGGCGACACGTGTCATATCCTTGAAACTGCCCGATGAAAACCCTCGCCTCATCTGGGCATCCGGTGATTTGATATAGGCGCTGGAAGTCAGATGAGCAAGCTGGGAGGTATAGGCGATTATCCTATCATGTTCGTCGGGAGTCGAAAAGGTCAGCCCTGAAAAGCCAATATCGGTAAAAAAGGTCTTTAAGCTTTCCAACATCTCCATATTGGTTTTATCATCAGGTGTTAATATCATAGACGCACCTTCGAAAAGATTGTCGGAAGAATTGGCGAAGCCTCCGTATTCCTTGCCTGCCATGGGATGTCCGCCGATATACGAAAACCCGAATTGCTGGGCAAGGGGTTTAAGTTCTGAACAGACCGACCGCTTTATTCCGCACATATCCACAAAGATAGCTTGGGGTGAAATGTTTAAGCCATGTTCTTTGACCCAAGCGATTGTAGACTGCGGGCATATTGCCGTAAGTATCAAATCACATTCGCCAAGGTTTTCATCAGTCAGAAACCCATCAATTGCGCCGCAGAGCTTTGCCAACAAGACGGTTTCCGAATTGAGGTCAGTGGCGACAACCTTGTGTTGGGTACGGCTTTTTATACTCTTGGCAAGAGAGCCGCCAATCAAACCAAGCCCAATTATGCCGATTTTCATACCGAATCCTCCTGAGTGTTAATGAACTGGTGCAGTGCAAAAAGCTTTTTTGCCAGTTTGTCGAAGGCTTCCGGTCTAAGGGATTGCTTTCCGTCGCACAATGCGTGTTCAGGGTCATTATGGACTTCGATTAAAAGCCCGTCAACTCCACAGCTTATTGCTGCATTTGAAAGTGGGGCAACAAGGGCAGCATCGCCTGCGGCATGGCTTGGGTCGACAATAATCGGAAGGTGTGTAAGCCGGCGGAGGACAGGAATAGCTGAAATATCAAGGGTGTTGCGAGTATAAGTCTCAAACGTTCTAATTCCACGCTCACAGAGGATGACATTTGGATTGCCCCCCGCCATGACGTATTCTGCGCTCATGAGCCACTCCTCGTAGGTGGTGGACATTCCACGCTTAATCATTACCGGCTTATCCTGCTTGCCCAAGACCTTTAGGAGGTTAAAGTTTTGTATATTTCGTGCTCCGACTTGTATTACATCCACATCATCAAATAAGGGGAGCTGCGAAACATCCATTATTTCAGTAATGATTGGCAGTCCTGTCTCCTTTTTTGCAAGGGAAAGAAGGCGAAGTCCATCATCTCCAAGACCTTGGAAGGCATATGGCGAAGTTCTCGGCTTAAAAGCACCGCCACGCAACAGTGTTGCTCCGCTGGCCTTGACCGCTTTTGCAACAGCGACGATTTGCTCTTCCGTTTCAACCGAGCAGGGGCCTGCCATAAGCGTTAGATTTCCACCTCCAATCTGTGTGCCTCCGACGTGTATGATGGTGTCATCGGGATGAAATTTTCGGTTCGCATTTTTATACGGCTCTTGAACACGCTTTACGTTGCCGACAATATCAAGGGCGGAAAGAAGGTCAATATCCAGAGTGGATGTATCGCCGACCAGCCCCAGAATCATGTGGGAAGCGCCTTCTGAAATATGCACTTGGAGCCCCTTGTCTTGGAGCCAAGAAATTAAGCTTTCCAGCTGGCCTTTGTTCGGATTTTCTTTTAGTACAACAATCATACGTCATTTCTTCCTTCCACAGTTGTTTTAAAAATACAAAAAGCCCGCAGTCGGCTTGACTGCGGGCTAATATACAATGAATCGGGATTATACTTTCATCGCACATCGCACGTTATCTGCCAAACCGCAATAAGCCTTACCCAAAAATAATAGGTAAAGCTAAAGTAGCGATATGCATTAGTGCGAATCGTATTTGTCATCATTATGCTCTCTTTTCAATAAAAGATAAGTTTTTTCAGTATATCATGGAAAGGTTTTTTAGGAAAGTGGAGGATAACACAAACTTCAGTGAAATATATGTTCTATATTTGTATAGATATATCCGCAAGACCCCATTTTATTCGTTGTTCGGTCTTTTTGTGTAAATAAAGCACAGGCGGCAAAGCTTATAAAAGGACAAGGGGGGGTACGGTGCGCATACACTCCGTTGTCAGCCTTAAAGGCTAAGTAAAATTAGAATGGAACACTGTTTGTAGTCACTTAATTATTTTACGTCAATCCAATCAGTCAGCCATTTCGCATAGGTGCGTGACCAAAGTCTCTTCTGGAGAACGCCATTCTCATTATAACGAAACACCCATTCAGTTACTTCAGCCTGTGGCGTTATGATGTCTCCATCAGATTGAATTGAGGGTGTGTAAACAGCTGTGGCACCAATGCCCATAACATTCAAACTTAACAGAATAGCGAACAGGAACAATAGGGGTTTTTTGTTTTTCATTTGATATTCTCCTCATTTCTCATTGGTAGCTCTGAGTATGGTAATGAATATATTTCGCTCACATCCAAATTAAATAAAAAGTTTTTATTAATATATAAGCTGTATGTATCGTCATTATTGGGCACTAGATAAGAGTTTTCATATCCAATAGTAAAATGTCCTTCTTCTATTGGTGGGGGCGTATCTGGCTGAACAACGAATGCATATGAAAATATAGTAAGGCATAAAATAGCTGTCCCTAATATATATTTAGTGCGGCTACTAAATCTTTTGGGCGGAAAAAGCACAAGCTCACACCGCTGAACAATTGCTTCGGTATCAGCCGCGATGAACCCGACTGATGACAGAGCAAGCTGCGGCATTTTGTCTGCCATTTGCCTCATTACCTTCGTTGTAGATTCAACATATTTAACTCGCTCTGAATCATCCATGCCATCAACTACAAGTCGGTCACAACTAATTTCAAGAATGTTGTCCATGTTCGCTTTCATCATATACACCAAGGGATTCCACCATAGCAAGGCGCAGAGAATATTGAATAGCAGCTTTGTCCATAGATGCTTATGCGTAAAATGTCCCCATTCGTGGAGCAGTACATACCGAAGCTCCTCATCGGATAAGGACAAGCATGGAAGCAATATGGTCGGTTTAAAATATCCAACCAACATTGGAGTTGCAACATCCTCAGAAACAATGATACGGCATTGCCGTCTTATCTTGGCACTGCATATAATTGTGTTCATCACTCGAACTGCCTGCCTGTTATCCTCCGGAGGAATCCGCCTGACGGCACGTTTGAGCTTTGCAATTCTAAGGGCAATACTTAAAAGGTATAAGAAGCTTCCCAAGAGCCAAATCCAGATAAGAATTTCAAATCTATCAATCCAGATATTGTTAATCTGAAACAGCTCTGCCCTTAGAAAACGTTGAAGGAATGGCATAATCGTGTTTGAAGCAAGGACAATGGAAAAACGGGATTCAATTGGAATAAACAGTCTCAGTATCCCAATAGACATGATGAGCAAAATAAAGTTCACACCATACTTGAGAACGAAATCAGTTTTATGCCGGAGCATTATTCCAAATAAAACGAACACGTTGCACCACGCCAACGCTATCAAAAAAGAATAGATTGAAGCGTCCATTTAGAGGCTCTCTTTCTTTTTTTTAATCAGCTCCTCAATTCTTTCAATCGCTTCTTTGTTGATTTCACTGCTATCAATAAGGGCGGTAACCAAGCTGGTTATTGCGGCGCTTTGGTCATGAGCGAAGGCTGTGCTTTGCTTGACCTGCATCATTGCATATTCTTCCGGTGTGAGCGCCGCTCGGAATAAGCGGCTATACACACGCCCCGACCTAACCATGCCATCAACAATCGCAACACCTTTATCTAGCATACTGTTTAAAATTAGATGGATAGACGTATTTTTCCAAGACTTATCCTCGGCAAGCTCATTAATTTCAACAGCCGTCAGCCCACGATTTTCACGCCATAACAAGGCCAGAACCTCATATTCGCTTTTGGATAGCGGATTCATAATATCACCTTCTTTTTTTATCGACATTCTACAATATTAATTGTTGTATGTCAACATAAAACAATGCATTATATTAAAGCCACTAAGCATTGACTTTGGATGAAAATGATGGCGTTTCAATGTTATAGCATAAGTGTGTTGTTTTATACTATATTATGTCACATATTGTTATCAACAATATCATCTTGCAATAAAAGCAATTAGAATAATAATGAAAGAAAATATGAATATTACAAGCTTTTAAGAAAATTTTTCAATACATACCTCCATTTAGCCGAATAAAATATTATAAGCTTTTAACAATAGCTTTTAGATTAGAAAAGTAAATATTCGCAGCGTCAAAAAACACCCTCCGACTTTCGGTAATATAATGGTTATTTCTCCAAGTAAGGCCAATGGTCGCAATTGTTTCCTCAGTAATCTCTGCATATCTCTTGCTAAACAACGGATGCCGAAGTGTCATGCTTCTGGGCGCAATGGCAATGCCCAGCCCTTCCTGTACATAGTTGAAAATTGATGATGTGTCGGTTGTCTCAATTACAATATCCGGAAATATTCCAAGTTGACTGAAATACGCATCCTGAACATCTCGTATACCATAGCCTACGCCGACATTAATAAAGCGTTCATTTTTTATTTCATGAAAGGAAACCGTCTTATGGTCTTTCAGCCAATGGTTCGGGGGATAAATGACAACACCCTTCTCTTTATAAAGCAGAGAGCTTGTCAAATCCCTTTCCTCCGTAAGAATAGGGCAACAAAGAGCATAATCTATGTCCCCATCTATAAGCATTCGGGTGATTTTGCGCCTATCAGCAGAATATTGCCGAATCACCAATCCGGTTGAGGCTTCTTGAGCTGCGTGGAGCAGTCCTGCCATATATGTGCTTACATTGGTGGCAATTGTCAGCTGAATGGACTGACGCCTGTCCAGTTCGCGGACTCTCATGGCAGAGTCCTCGATTTGGTACATAATATTTACAACATCTCTATAAAATGCTTTGCCGCAGGGATTTAGTTTTATGCCGCGGCCCTCCCTGTCAAATAGCTTTACACCAAGCTCTGCTTCAAGCTCGGCTATCACATGGCTTAAACGAGATTGAGACATATAAAGTTCATTTGCCGCCCTTGTAAGATGTTCTAGCTCAGCGACCCTCTTAAAGCAGGTAAGATGTTTTAATTCCACTAAAAAGCCCCTCCATTTGACATGATTGTTCTGTATGACGCATGATTATGCATCAAATAACGCATTTTACATCATGATAAACAGATGGTATCCTTTTGTCAAGGATAAGACATGAATATAAGCTCATAATAAAACAAACTGTGAAAAATTTTGGGG
>JAAYFX010000173.1 GCA_012728025.1 Clostridiales bacterium | reverse complement strand
TTGGAGAGGTAATCCAAAAGTGAATCGTCATAGGAAAATTTAATGTCTTTTTCCTTCAGAACATCAGAAAGCTCATCAAGCATAAGCTTTGCTATCTTTCGGAAGCTTTCCTCATCAAGACGGTTAAAGTAAACTATTTCGTCAACTCGGTTTATAAATTCCGGACGCAGGAAGTCCTTAAGAGCCTTAACAGCCTTATCCTTACCTTGGTCGGAAAGGGAGCCGCCAAAGCCCACAGTACCGTCCTTACGGTCACTTCCGGCGTTTGTGGTCATGATGATAACAGTATTTTCAAAATTAACCGTTCTGCCTTGAGCATCGGTAATCCGACCATCGTCAAGTATTTGTAAAAGCACGTTCATAACGTCAGGGTGGGCCTTTTCAATTTCGTCAAACAAAACAACAGAATAAGGCTTGCGGCGAATTTTTTCCGTAAGCTGGCCGGCTTCGTCATAACCCACATAACCGGGGGGTGAGCCTATGATGCGGGATACGGAATGCTTTTCCATAAACTCAGACATATCAAAGCGGATGAGAGACTCAGGCGAGTCAAAAAGGTCCTCGGAAAGACGCTTTACAAGCTCGGTTTTTCCAACACCAGTGCTGCCAACGAAGATGAAGCTTACAGGCTTGTGCTTTGCGGAAAGACCCACACGGTTTCTTTTTATTGCGGCGCAAACCACGTCCACAGCCTCGTCCTGACCTATGATGTGGCGCTTTAGGCGCTCGTGCAGCTCGGATAGGCGGTCAAACTCGTCCTCCCGTATGCTGGAAGCAGGGATTTTTGTCCACAGCTCTATAACCCTAGCAAGGTTTTCCGTTGAAAGGGAGGGCCTGCCTCTGGATTTAAGAATTGTCTGCTCATCCGTAAGCTGAAGGCTCATACTTCGGATGGCGGCCAGCCGCTCAAAGCTGCTGTTTTCAGTGTCCGCCAAAAGCAACTCACGCTCACGGTCAAGGTCGGATAGCTCCTTTTCAATCTCAACAGCCCGCTCAATGTCGGGGTGCTTTAAGTTAACATCAGAGCAAGCCTCGTCAATAAGGTCAATGGCCTTGTCGGGCAGGTAGCGGTCGGTTATATAACGCTCGCTCATGACTACCGCACGGCGGCACATATCCTCAGGAACGGAGACACCGTGGAAATCCTCATAATAGTGGGCGATGCCCTTTAGGATGTTTACGCTATCCTCTATGGATGGCTCGTTTACGGTGACCGGCTGGAACCTGCGCTCCAAAGCGGAGTCCTTTTCTATATGTTTTCTGTATTCTGTGAAGGTGGTGGCGCCGATAACCTGAATTTCCCCACGAGACAGGGCGGGCTTTAGAATGTTGGCGGCATTCATGCTGCCCTCGGCATCCCCTGCGCCAACGATGTTATGCACCTCGTCTATCACAAGGATGATGTTGCCTTCCTTGCGGATTTCCTCGATAAGTCCCTTCATGCGGCTTTCAAACTGGCCACGAAATTGGGTTCCGGCAACAAGGGCGGTAAGGTCTAAAAGCATAACTTCCTTTTCCCGCAGCTTATAAGGCACTTTGCCATCGCTTATGCGTTGGGCAAGCCCCTCGGCAATGGCTGTTTTTCCAACGCCGGGTTCGCCTATAAGGCAGGGGTTGTTCTTCTGGCGGCGGTTTAAAATTTGGATGACCCGCTCTAATTCCTCTTCACGGCCAATCATATTGTCAAGCCGTCCCTCGTTTGCCCTTTCGGTTAAGTTAATGCAGTAGTTATCCAAAAACTTACGCTTTGGCCCTCTTGTGGGCTGTTCTTTCACAACCTGCTTCGGGGGAGCATTTTCCTGAGCAGGCTGGGTGGGCTGGGGGAAAGAATCGTTCATGGGGTTAAAGGCACTGTCGTTGCCGAAAAGGCGATTGAGGTAGGGAAAAGTGGCTGTTTTTCCGGCATCGTCAGAGTCAAGGCCGGCGTTTTCGGGGTCACGAAGTCCGTCAAGGCCGCCTATGGCCTCGGTCATTTCGTAGGATATGGAATCGAGCTCATCGTCGGATATGCCCATGCGTGAGATGATGTCCTCAACGGGCTTTACATGAAGCTCTCTTGCACACTTAAGGCAAAGACCCTCATTTTTCGTTTCACCGTTTTCGATTTTTGATATGAATATCATTGCCATATTTTTCTTACAGCGGGAGCAAATTGAAGGCTGCATATGTTATTCTCCTTGAAAAAGATGTGTGGTCAAGGCCGAAACAAAGACCTCGGCACCATAGGCAGGCGTTCAGATAGGAAGAAATTTTGAAAGGAAATCAAACTTCATGAAAAGGGAGGTGAGAAGAGTTTTACGCATCTCCTCCTCTGGAAGCAGCATTCCCATAAATCTGAGGCACCAAACCGCTATTGAGCAAAAGAGTAATCCTGTGACAGCGCCGGCTATAAGGCCGCCAATGTCATTTAGCTTGTCTTTTTCGGGTATTTTGAAGCTAAGGTTAAATATATTGCCTAAAACTGTTAATATGATTAGGATTAGCAGAAAAAACAGTATAAACCCTACGACATATGTAATTTTTTCACAGAGCACTTCAACAATGGCATTTGGGAGACTGTAACCGGTTCTTTCCGAAAGGGCGATTGCCTCGTTTGCCATGGCTTTTGCGGTTTCTTCATATATGCCTATTTCCTTGAAGCTATTTTCCGCAAGCTCAAACTCAATGTCGGGGTAGCGCTCTAAGGCGTCGTCAACTGAAAGACGAACCTCAGAAGAAGCCAAAAGTTCATTTAGCTTATCACCGATAATCCCTTCCGTTCCTTCCATATACCCGCTGGCAAAGGGACGCACCACAGGTATGGCTTCATGGGAAAAGGTATCAGAAAGAAGGTTTCCCATATACAGAGATAATATTATGGCAAGTATGGCACCTATGCACATAACAAGACCTTTTTTATATCCGCTGTATACAGAAAGGAGCAAAACCAAAATCAGCAGAAGCTCAACTGCAATTTTCATACCTTACCTCACAATAAAACTCTGTCGCTGTTTTTTATATATTTTCAGCCGCAAAACAGCAAAAGCGGGACGTAGGAGTAAAGTGAGCCGAAAGCAGATTATTCAGGCTC
>JAAYFX010000172.1 GCA_012728025.1 Clostridiales bacterium | reverse complement strand
GCCGGCAAAAGGTTTCCCACGCTGATTTTCTTGCCGAAAATCATGTTAATGCCAATGGCGAAGATTAGTATAGAGCCGATACATGACATCTGGCCTATAAGAACCTCCGTCATATAAGGCTTTAAAAATTGAGCCAGAATGGTTATCCCGCCTTGATATATAAGAAGGGGCAGAACGGACATGGCAACGCCAAAACCCAGTGAGGCCGCAAGCAAAACAGCGCTTATGCCGTCAAGAACGGACTTTGCAAAAAGGATGGAGTAGTTGCTGTTTAAGCCGTCCTCAATGGCTCCCACTATTGCCATTGCCCCAACGCAAAAGAGCATGGAGGCCGTTACAAAGCCGTCTACAAAGGTGTTGCCCGCAAGCTTTTTAGGAAGCCTTCTTTTTATCCCCTCTCCAAGGCTCTCAAGACGGGCTTCTATATTTAAAGCCTCACCCAGCAGCGCCCCGCAGACAAGGGATAAAACCATAAGCATGGTATACTGGGTTCCCAAAGCACCTCCGGAAATAGTCATAAGACCCGAAAGGGCACCCCCAAGACCTATGAACATAACCGATAGACCCACAGCCGAAAAAATAGTGGTTTCAAAGCGCTTTTGCATACCGCCTTTTATTAATATGCCAAGGGCAGAGCCGACAATGACAGCTCCGCAGTTTATGATGGTTCCCAAACCTTGCATTTTAAGTATCCTCTTTTCTCTGTGTTTATATGGCAGCGCCGGAGCTTTTCCTCCGACGCTCTGACGGAAGAGCTTCCCAACCTTCCAAAGGCAGGCGCTTTATGGCACCGAAGATTTTTGACCTTAAATCCGGATAGTCTGTTTCAAGAGAAGCTATAAGCTCTTTTACCTCGTGGCGTCGGCTTTCCTTATCTTGGGGACAGGTGTTTTTCACAACAGGCAGCTTTAGGCTTTCACAAAGAGCAGAAACACGCTTTTCGTCGGCATATACCATTGGACGCATCTGCCAAACATCGGCACGGCTCATATATGTTAAAGGTTTAAAACAGCTTATTCTGCCCTCATATAAAAGGGAGAGCATAAAAGTTTCTATAACATCGTCGGAGTGGTGACCCAAGGCCAGCTTATTTATTCCCCTTTGGGCTATGATACCGTTTAAAACACCCCTGCGCATTTTTGAGCATAAAGAGCAGGGGCACTCCTCCTGTCGGGCATCGAAAACTATCTCCCGTATATCGGTTTTTATACAACTGTAAGGTACGGAAAGCCTATGACAAAGCTCGTGCAAAGGACCAAAGTCCATTCCCTCAAAGCCCATGTCCAAGGTGATGGCGGAAAGCTCGAATTGCCTTGGGTAATAGCTTCTTAAATGGGCAAGGCTTGCCAGCAAAACAAGGCTGTCTTTACCGCCGGAAAGCCCTACGGCAATCTTGTCACCCTCGTCTATCATGCCGAAGTCGTCCACTGCCCTTCGCACAAGGTTTGTAAATCCATTTAATTGACTCAAAATACCCCACTCCAAAAATAAAAAATGAAACCGAGCATTCGAGAGCAAAACAGAGGAAAAGGGAGAAATCACGAGCGCTCAGTATTGTATATAGAATTTGACAAAATAAGGTGTTGACAGGGCTCATTGCCTATGATATAAAGATTAAGCGCCCTTAGCTTAAGGTATGTTCTTTCGACCATTCTAACGGCGTTACGTTAAATTGTCAAAGCTTTTTGCGGCCCCGTCAAAAAGGCTGTGTAAGACTGAAGGAAAAGACCCTTCCAGTCTAAAATAAAAGGCGCTTGGCGCTATCACAAATTTCTATATGGAGGCAGAAAAAATGTCCACTTATATGGCAAATGCGGACAACGTTACCCGTAAATGGTATATTCTTGATGCGGCGGGAAAACCCCTTGGTAAGACGGCCACTTTGGCGGCCGACCTTCTCCGCGGAAAACATAAACCCACTTACACACCCCACGTTGACTGCGGCGATTTTGTTATCGTTTTAAACGCCGAAAAGGCGGTTCTGACAGGCAATAAGCTTGAGCAGAAGTATTATTACAGGCACTCCGGATACGTCGGAGGACTTAAGGCAATTCAGTATAAGCGTATCATGGAAGAAAGACCCGAGCTGGCAGTTAATCTTGCCGTTAAGGGTATGCTCCAGAAAAACAAGCTGGCAAGCTCACAGCTCACCAGACTTAAGGTTTTCCGTGGAGAAGAGCACAATCACCAGGCTCAGAAACCTGAAGTCTGGAATCGCTAAAGGAGGGAATTAAATAATGTATCAGAGCAAAAAGCCGTATATGTACGGCACAGGCAGAAGAAAATCCTCCGTGGCAAGAATTCATCTTTTCCCCGGCGGAACAGGCAAAATAACAATCAACGGCCGTGACATAGACGATTACTTCGGACTTGAAACCTTAAAACTCATCGTCCGTCAGCCCCTTAACACCACCGCCACATTGGACAAGGTGGACATTGAGGCAACTGTCACAGGCGGCGGTGTTACCGGTCAGGCGGGTGCCATGCGCCACGGCATAGCAAGGGCCTTGCTTTTGGTGGACGAGTCTTACCGTCCCGCTTTAAAGGCAGCAGGCTTCCTTACCCGTGACCCCAGAATGAAAGAGCGCAAAAAGCCTGGTCTCAGGGGCGCACGTCGTGCACCTCAGTTCTCCAAGAGATAATAGGCTTATCTATAAAAACCCTGTATCCATACTGGATGCAGGGTTTTTGCTGCATAGTTTGACGCATATCTGCCCCACGAAGAGGCAAAAGTTATTGGATGGTACAGGATGGGTTTCAATGTCTGTTATTAAATTTAATAGGAGAAGCGGGACTTTATCATCTGAAACAGGAAAGAGATGTGAGTATCTGGCTCAGTCAGAAATCGTTAAAGGGGACATTGTGCTAGTTGAAAACATCTCCCGTTTCGCCCGTAATACCAAAGACATTCCGGAGCTATGCAATCAGCTCTAGGGTATCAAGTCCTTAATCTTAGAACTTCTAGGAACCCCCGAAAGACTGGGAGATGCTGGCCCAGCTAAAAATAAGCTTTGGTAGTTGACGGAAAAGGGAAGGCTTGATACATTTATGTAAAGTATTCTGATTTTATATAAGGAGGATTACAGCCTATGTATTATGATATGCTAAAGGCCAGAAGAAGCATAAGGAAGTTTTCAGACAGGGAAGTGGAGAAGGAAAAGCTTGATATAATTTTAAAAAGTGCTCTTTTATCTCCCTCCTCAAGGTCGATAAGACCTTGGGAGTTTGTTACGGTAAGGGATAAGGAAACTTTAAAAAAGCTTTCTGAATCCAAACATCATGGCTCAAGCTTTTTATCAGATGCCAACTTGGGGATTGTTGTAATTGCAGACCCCGAAAAATGCGATGTCTGGGTGGAGGACTGCTCCATTGCCTCCATAATAATCCAACTGGCCGCCGAGTCTCAAGGTCTTGGCTCATGCTGGATTCAAATAAGAGAAAGAGCCCATAACGAAACGGAAAGCGCCGAAACATACATTAAAAATATGCTGGGCATCCCTAAAAAATACTGCGTTCTCAGCATAATTGCCATAGGCTATCCTGATGAAGAAAAGGATGCCTATGATGAAAATCGGTTGCCTTATGATAAGCTGCACTTCGAGGGTTTTTGATTAAAAGCCTCACAAATCTGCAAAAGGTTAAGAATAAAAGCCTGCCATACACTTTATGTGTAGGGCGGGCTTTATTTTTCTTGACAGCAGGGTTAAATCAAAATATACTTCTAAAGAAGAAAAATACTCGCTGTAATTTTACAAACTCTAAGGAGATAAGAGTAAAATGAAAACAAAAGGAAAAGTTGTGATTGCCTTAGGCGGCAACGCCCTGCAATCTAAGGAAAGTGAGCCTAGCGCCGAGGCCCAGTTGGAGCTTGTTAAAAAAACCTGTGGTCATATTGCCGAAATCATTTCAGCTGGTTACGACATTGCCCTTGTCCATGGCAACGGCCCTCAGGTGGGGCGCATTGTTCTGGCAGGAGAGGCTGCAAAGGATGTTGTGCCCCCCATGCCCTTTGATGTTTGCGGTGCCATGAGTCAGGGCTATATAGGCTATCATTTGCAGCAGGCCCTTGGGGACACTTTAAGAAATCACAGGCAGGATATGCCGGTGGCAACTGTCATCACCCAAATGGTGGTGGACAAAGACGACCCTGCCTTTTTAAAGCCCACAAAGCCCATAGGCCCTTTTTATAATGAGGAGGAAGCCCTGCAAATTGAAAAAGAAAAAGGCTATATCATGAAGG
>JAAYFX010000171.1 GCA_012728025.1 Clostridiales bacterium | reverse complement strand
TTCAAAATATCTTTAATAACCTTACTTTGATCATCATCATCGTAAATGGAAAAATTGCTGCTGTAACCAAGCTTTTCAATGTCTCTGCGCAAAATACGGGCACAGGTGGAGTGAAAAGTAGATATCCAGGCCTGCTGGGCAGCATCGCCAAGGAGGTTGGAAATTCGTTCCCGCATTTCTTTTGCCGCTTTATTGGTAAAGGTAAGGGCCAAAATTTGGTTGGCAGGCACACCGTGGTTAATTAAGTTGGCAACACGGTATGTCAGCGCACGGGTTTTACCGCTTCCTGCACCGGCTAAAATTAATACGGGGCCTTCCAGGGTTTCGGCTGCTCTTCTTTGTTCTGGATTTAAATGGTCTAGATTCATCTTTTTTCTCCATCTTGATTATTTTTTAAATGAGTAAGCACCGTTTGGTAGCCGTTGGCACCATATTGAAAAGCCTTATTAACCCGGCTGATGGTTGCGGTGCTGGCACCGGTGGCCTTGGCAATATCTTGATAAGTAACTTTTTGTTGTAGCATTTGGACTACGGCCATACGCTGAGCCAAGCTTTTAAACTCCTGTATGGTGCAAAGATCTTCAAAAAAGCGGTAAGCATCTTCAATATTGCTTAACGAAAGCACCGCTTCCATGAGTAGATCGGTTTGATCGTTTTTAATTTTAGGCTCAAACATAAAAACCCTCCACTGAATAAACACAATATCGGCATTATAGCTTTTCATACATTGATATAACACTTTAATTATACCATGTTTTCATGAATAAATAAAGAGACGGGCGAAGGGGGAAAAAGAAAAGGTGTTGAGGTATGATACATAGGTGCCGTAAGAAAAGGAAAACAGAGAACCGATGTGGTAAACTGAAACTGCGAAGAAATCAGTCCACGAAAGAAGGTTCTCTGTATGAAAATTATACCTCAAGAAGCGCATTATCGTCAACGCATGATGAAGTATCGTGAAAGTCATAGGTTAGCGGAGACGGCGATAAGATTTAAGACAAGTGAGAAAACGGTAAAGAAATGGTGGAAACGCTGGGATGGGACGGTAGCAAGCTTAGTAAATCAATCCCGCCGTCCAAAGAACAGCCCTCGTCAAACTAGCGAAAAAATGCTCAAACATATGCGCCGAGTGCTAAAAAAACACCGTTGGCAAGATTTATTGTTGAGCTATCAGGAAATGGTTGAACGGTGGGAGTATAAGGGAAGTTATGGCGGGTTCAAAGTAATCGCAAGAAAATTGCGAGGGCTAAAAAAACCAAAGAAGAAGAAGGCAAGAAAAAAAGTGAAGCCATACAGGCGCGCTGAATATCCCGGCCAAAAAGTGCAGTTGGACGTGAAGTTCGTTCCTGGAAAATGCGTTGTAAACGGTCAAAAGTATTACCAGTTTACAGCTGTGGATGAGTGTACAAGGTGGGCTTTCCGTGAAATATATGATGAACACAGTACTTTTAGCGCCACAGATTTCTTGCTCAAGTTCATCACGTCCGCCCCATTTCCCATTCACAAGATACAAACAGATAATGGGACGGAGTTCACAAATGCCCTGCTAGTGGTCAAATCAAAGCATAAAAGCTTGTTTGAGACGGCTTTGGAGGAAATGGGTATCCAGTATCAGCGTATTCGAATTGCCACTCCTCGCCATAATGGCAAAGTGGAGCGGCAGCACCGGACGGATTCACAGCGTTTCTATTCCCGACTGAGAATGTTCAGCTTGGAAGATGGGCGTAGGCAATTGGCAGACTACCAACGAAGAAGCAACAATCACATGAAGACTTGTTTGAACCTGCGTTCCCCTAACGACGTTCTAGCTGATTATTTGGCTATTATGTAAACAAGCCCTTGTGGACAGGTCTGCCACAAGGGGCAGTGCCAGTATGCTATCATCCGCCTTGTCAAGGACGGTTGTATTTCCTGCGGAAATCTCCACCTTTCCCTTGACAAGAAGCCCTTCTCTTTTTTTATACTTTTTACGTCACCTATGTTTGACGCCCGTACACCTCCGTGCTTTCTTCCCCCCGGTCCTTCGTTGCCCCATAAACCTTTTCGTGATATAATAATCGTTGCCCTATAGGGCATTAAAGCCTTTGAAGGAGTATTTTTTGATGACTGATGATAAACAAATTTCTGTAGAAAATGTTTTCTATACATATGATGAAAATGAGCCTGAGGCGCTAAGTGATGTATCATTAAC
>JAAYFX010000321.1 GCA_012728025.1 Clostridiales bacterium | reverse complement strand
TAAGCCTGTATGCCTGTTCGGTGTCGTCGACCTCGCTGAGGGCAAGAACATAGCAGGGCTTTCCGTTTTCATCAAATACACGGTCACCGGGTCTCAGCTTCCCCATCTGCTTCCAGCCCTCCGGGGTGGGGATGGGTGTATCTAAGGCAAGCTGTTTGCCCATCTTTTTTGGTATTTCCACATATGCCGTATTAAACTGCCGGTAGCCGTTGGGCTTGAGAACCCCAAAAAGGTCCCGTATAATCTGCTCCTGCCAATCAATCAGGTCAAAGGGTTTTCCGGCCCATTTACCCTTGGTATGCTTGAGTGCTTCTATGAAGGCAACAGCATAGTCAGCGGCAGTCTTGTCGTAGACGGAGTCTTTGGCCATAAACTGTGTAGGGGTATATTTCTTTAGTTTTCGCAAGCCTCCGTCCTCCTTCCAAGCATAAAAAATAGCCTGCCGCCGGCAAGCTTTCAACACGAGAGACAGCCCCTTGTCGGGGTGCCCCTGGGTATTTTGTTAGTGCGGGTTTAGTGGTTTTCGCTGTGAAGGAGGAGTTCAAGGGCAAGCTGCGTATCCGGGTCGGAGGGTTCAACATCCCAGCCCCTGTCGTAGTTTGCAACGACCTTGTCTTTCCGCTTGAGCATCAACTTACTGATTCTACCGCCTTCAATGCCAAACTGTGAATTCTCGCCGTACTGTTTCAGCCAGTAGTGAAATATGCTGCCGTGAACTTTCAGACTTCCTTTTTTCCACATGGTCACGCCCTCCTTAAAATTTCTTAATGCTGGCATTGTCGTCGGCATCAAAACTCACGTTATAGCGGGTCTCAAAGCCGGCGGCGTTCTTGGTAATCATCCGGATGCCGCCCTCAAAGGCAGTGTACATTCTGTCGATTTTCTCGCCCTGAGGCAGCTGGCTCTTGATTTGTTTCCTCTGCTTTTCGGTCATGCTCTCGTCCTCCGTTTGTGTGAATTTCCCTTTCGGTAGGTACATGTTAACTCTGAAGGCACACGATATCCAGTCAATTGTGTGATAGATCGGGGTATAAACTACACGAATTCTACGGCTCATTTTGCTACAGAAGTTGTACAGTATTCTTTGCCAACTCCGCCCTTGAAAGCCGAGCTGCCGGAGAGGTTGCGGAGCAGAACCTTTCTGCTTGCTTTGTACTCTGGCCCAATAAACCCCAGAGAAAGAAGCCAGCATCGCATTGCGTATTTGGGGTTCTCAAAAGCCTGCTCCTTGGCGGTGATTCTTGTTTTGCTCTTTGCCGCCTCGCAGAGCTTTGCAATGAGGGTGGTGTGGGCTTGAACCTCATTGGCAGCTGAGTAAGGACTAAACCACGGGAATTGGAGCGTTTCCTCTGTCTGCTGTATGGGTAGTTCCTCTACCCCCAAAGCCGCCTTGAGCAAAGGGGTCTTGGCAGTAACCATCTTAAAGAGGTTGTCTAGCTTTTCCGGTGTAAAACCATCCAGGGGCATTTCAATGGTGAGCTTTGAAATGGCATCTCCGCTGTACTCGCATCTGACCGCATCAAAACCTTTTTGGAGCAAGACCTCCGTCAAATCCAGATTGTCGGGGCCGGTGACTGTACCGTTCCTATCAATGTGGTAACCGCCCACCTCGTAGGCAAAGGTAGGAGCCCCAAGGTACTTGGTTGGTGCATTAAGCGCCTGACTGATTGCGCCTACCAGGGCTTTGCGCTCCGCTCCTGTTACGTTGTAGGAAAGTTTCATCTTTCGTACCGCCTTTCATATTTTCGGTACTACATTAATCACTCTAAACAGCCTATATAGCAACGGCTTTATACATTTTATGAGCAGAAAACTGTACCGATTCTTCGGCGGTTCTTGGTGTAGATAACACAAAACTGGTAACCGGCGTTTACTCGTCTGGGCTTACCTCTGAATAGGAGTAGCGCTTGCCATCACGCAGCAAGCTAACCTTGTCAGCTGTTCCCACCTGCTCAATGTAACGCTTAACAATGACATCACAATACTTTTCATCCAGTTCAATGATATAACAAAGCCTGTCCGTCTGCTCACAGGCGATGAGCGTGGAGCCGCTGCCACCGAAGGGGTCGAGCACAATGCAGTTCGGCAGGCTTGAGTTGAGGACAGGATAGGCTATCAGTGGCACCGGCTTCATTGTTGGGTGGTCGGCATTCTTGCCAGGCCTGTCAAACTCCCAGATGGTAGTCTGCTTACGGTCGGAGTACCAGTTGTGCCTTCCTTTTTTCTTCCAGCCAAAGAGAATGGGCTCATGGCGCCACTGGTAAGGGCTGCGCCCCAGTACAAGGGACTGCTTCTTCCAGACGCAGGTGCCGGAGAGATAAAAGCCTGCATCTGAGAATGCCTTGCGGAAATTAAGGCCCTCGGTATCCGCATGAAATACATAGATAGAAGCGTCCTGCGCCATTGCAGCCTCGGTGTTCGTAAACGCCGAAAGCAGAAAGGTGTAGAACGCTTCATTGTCCATATTATCGTTTTTAATCTTGCCAGCGCCGCTCTCATAATTGACATTATAAGGAGGGTCGG
>JAAYFX010000170.1 GCA_012728025.1 Clostridiales bacterium | reverse complement strand
TGCCGTCAACAATGGCGAGGGTCAGGGGGATTTTTATGGTGAAGGTTGTCCCCTTGCCCAGCTCACTGGAGATGGATATGGTGCCGCCCACCTGCTCTATGTTTTTCTTAACAACGTCCATGCCCACACCTCGTCCGGAATATTCCGTAACGTTGGAGTTGGTGGAAAAGCCTGCAAGCAGGATAAGACCATAAATTTCCTTATCTGTATAGGCGCTTTCGGGCTTGGAAAGAAGACCGTTTGCCCTTGCCTTTTCCAAAAGCTTTTCGGGGTTAAGTCCGCAGCCATCATCGGAAATGGTGATAAGTATCTCTCCGCCGGTGTTTTTCGCTGAAAGATGAACGGTTCCTTCCTCAGGCTTACCTGCGGCAATGCGCTCCTCCGGCATTTCTATTGCGTGGTCCATAGAGTTGCGTATCATGTGCATGAGTGGGTCGACAATGGCGTCATTTATGGTTTTGTCAACCTCCGTATCGCCGCCCTCTGTTACAAGCTTTGCCTTCTTGCCAAGTCTTTTCCCCATATCCCGAATTATTCTATCCATTTTATGGAAGGTGCTTTGAAGGGGAACCATGCGTATGGACATGACAATATCCTGAAGTTCATCAGTGAGCTTTCGCAGCTCACGGACTGATTTTGTGAAGTTATCCAGTCTTAAGCCCTTAAGGTCGGGGTTGCTGGAAACCATGGATTCAGCGGTGACAATTTCACCGACAAGGTCCATAAGCTGGTCAAGCTTGGTTTGGTTTACGCTGATAAGGCTTTGCTTAACGCCCTTTGTTATGGCCTGAGCCTCATTTTTAACAGCGGCGACCTGCTGCTGGACAGAATTTGGAACATCAGCCATTTCGGCCTCGGGCGTGTCTGAATTGGCTTCATACTCAGCCTCGCCCTCTGATAGGACTTCATAAGATTTTATGTTCAGCGCCCCCTCAATGGTCTTTATAACCTCATCCATAGAGCTTGATGGTTTGAAAAGAACAATAAATCCATTGGCTATTATTTCAGCGCAGTAGGCTGAATCGGTTTCGGGGTTTGCCGGAATGGAGTCCAGAGCCTCACAGCAGGACTGAAGCTGATTTAGGAGCATGAAGGCACGTATGTTTTCCATACCGCAATCGTCCTCGAAAAACACGCGAACCTTTGCAAGGCCCTTATGAGATGCAAGGTCTGTATTCGGCAATTCAGAAACAGGAGCTTTCGCAGGGGCTTCGCCTTTTATTATAGCGGCCTGCTCAGAAAGCTGTGCTATTATAGATGAAGCGTCCCCTTCTATATACGGCCCGCTTTGAAGGGCTTCCAGCTCCTGCTTGAAGAAGTCGGATGCCTTGAAAACAAGGTCGAATATAGAGTCAAATACCACACGAAGCTTTGTGGGGTCCTCCCTCAGAACATAGAAAATATCCTCAACGGTGTGAGCGAGTGATGAAATAGTGTTGAAACTCATCATCGCCGCTGAGCCTTTGATGGTATGTGTTATACGGAAAATACTGTTGATGTTTTCGTCCGTAATGCTTTTTGCCCGCTCAGAATCAAGCAGAATTTCGTCAAGCTGCTCTAGCATTTCGTTTGTTTCGTGGATGAAAGCTTCAAGCATAGATTCCATTGCGAAATCATCGTTACTCATAAATTCACCTTCCCCTAAGAGTATGTCTTTATTTATAGACGCAGATATACTACTAATATTTATACTATATTTTTAAAAAAAATCAATAGCCCAGCATACAATAAAGGCCAAAAAACAAAAATATTACCTATTTATCACTTGTAAAATTCATAAAACGGAAAATAAATATACAAAACGAAGAAATGTTTCATATTTTAAGTTTTAATGTTATACTCAGAGTAAGAAACAAAATTCGTATGGAAAGGAAGGATTGCTTTGCAGGATTTTCTGCGGGTTACAACTCCGCTTATAAATAAAAACCAAGCTGTTCTTCCAAAGACGGGCGTAGACCCTGCCGGAGCGTTCAGCATACAAAACACTACTCAGGTGGTGCATACCCATAACCAGAGTGAGCTTTTAAAACAAAACACAAATATGCTCGAAAACAGCGATGCGCCCACTCTGCTTTTAAATCTGCTCAAAGACCCAACGGTAACCGTCACATATCTTAAAAACTTTTTTATGCTGGAAGAGCTTTTCAAGCTTTTGCCGGCAAACAACTCCACAATCTCTAAAGAAATAAGGGGTATTTTTCAGGGGCTTCTTCTTTCTCCCGAAGCCCTTGCTCAGGAAATGAAAAATCAGGAGAATGCTGCCACTGTTTTTAAAGGAGAGCTATTTGATTTTTTGCGTGTCATCAGTGAAAAGGAGCAGGATAAACCGGAGGTTCAGCAGGCAATCGCAAGGTTCTTGCGCTCTGTAAACAGCGCAGGAAGCGGTCGGGACCTTTTGGATTCCGTTGGGAATAACCTTGAGTATTTAAGGGATGAGCTTGCGTCTAGTAAAAATCTTTCTGCTAAGCTGGACACCCTTATAAATGCTTTCCGTATGCCAAATGCAATGGAAAACTTTCAAAATTTAAAATCAGAAACTTTGGCGCTTATAAAAGAAATCGAAAGCAGCATACTTTTCAGCCCTAAACTTGGAAAGGTTTTGTCTATACTTACTTACAATCTTTCACGGATTAACTCTAATGAGGACTATACAGCGGAAACGGCTTTTCGTCTGCGCCAGTTTCTTTCTCCGGAGGATAGAAAAGTCTTTGTTGAGCTTCATGAAAAATATATGGGTGAACTTCGGGAAGGCGGGGGATTTTCTTTTATAAATGCTCAGAAATTCGACCAATCTACCGTTATGAATCTTATTATAGAGCTAATATCAAGACAGCGTACGGCAGAGGGAATGAGCGAATCTGACTATGCGAAAACAGACAAAATGCTTCATAGCCTGCTCTCCTCACCATGTAACTTCACTCCGCTTTTGCATTTTATACTGCCCTTGCAGCAGGATGATATGAGAGCCTTTGCGGAGATTTGGATAAATCCCGAGGGGGATGATAAGGATATGCCGGACGGTGTTTCGGGAGGAATGCACTTTTTGATGGTAATAGACGTCGAAAGTGTCGGGCGCTTTGAAGCGGAATTTTTTGTTCGAGACGGTGTAATAGATATGGCTCTTTATTGTCCCGAGGGGACTCAGGCAGGTTATGAGGAGCTTATGCGCTCTATGCCGAAGCTGGTTTATGGAACAAATTACCGCATTGGGACAACCAGAGTTGCACCTCTGGAAAATCCCCGTTCGCTTATGGATGTATTTAAATCACTGCCTTACAGGAGGGTTGGAGTGGATGTCAAAATCTGATACAAAGGCTGCCGCCTTAAAATATGATATGAGTCAGGATATGGCTCCCGTAGTAATTGCCTCAGGCTACGGCTCTATTGCCGAGCAAATAATAAACATTGCCGAGCAGCGGGGCATACCCGTTTACAGGGACGACAGCATTTCCTCGATGCTGTGTATGCTTGATGTGGGAAAGAGCATACCGCCTGACCTTTATGAGATAATCGCAAAGGTTTATAGCAGCATACTTTCCGTTGCGGCAAAATACAGGGCCGGCGGGGCGAATGCCGGTGATTTATCCAGCGATGCTATGGGGGAGGTTGTGTCCGGTGAATAACCATCTCCAGAGACTCAGGGAAGAAGAACGGATTCAAAGGCAGAAAAACAAACGTAGCTCAAAGCTGGTTTTGACATTTGTCATGTTCTCTTTTTCACTTCTCTGCCTTATAGGAGTAATGGCAACCATAGACCCTTTATCCGAGAAAAAATCCTCTGACAGTGAGGGCTTGTCACAAACTATCAGGCAGACAGAGACGGATGAGGCCGAGGAATGGAGACTTTTGATTATTAGCAGAGACTCGTACCTGCCCGTAGATTTTACGGTAGACCTTAAAAAAGTCGGAGATGTTCGGGTTGACCACAGAATTTCCGACCCTTTGGAATCTATGATAGAGGATGCAGATGCGGCAGGCATAAAGCTTATTCCGGTTTCCGGATACCGAAGCGTTTCTGAGCAGAGGGTGCTTTATGATGACAAAAAGGCATCTTTTCTTCAGCAGGGCTATGGTGAGGAAGCGGCCGAAATTTATACCAGAGAGCTTATACAGCCGCCGGGGGCAAGTGAGCATCATACGGGGCTTGCCATAGATTTTCTTACAATGGGGATAACAGAGCTTGATGAAGGCTTTGCTCAGTCGCCGGCCTACCAATGGCTTAGGGAAAACGCCGCTAATTACGGCTTTATAGAACGTTATCCCGCAGACAAAACGGAAAAAACGGGTGTCTCTTGGGAGCCTTGGCATTTCCGCTATGTGGGAACTGCCGATGCAATAGCCATAAGCTCTATGGCGATTTGTCTTGAAGAATATAAATAAAACGTGTATAATACAAAGAAAGTATGATTTACGGATTTAAAAGCACATATCTTTTCGGGGCTTTAGGCCCAAGGAGCTTCAAAGCTTGGATATTTACTTTTAGCGGGGCGGCCTTGTGCTTTGTTTAGACAAGATATGCCTGATATGCTTTTGATACGATAAAAGGATTTACACAGCTTATTATAACAGCGGTGACGGTCTTGCTAAAAGATATGGAAAACTATGAAAACACCGTGTATTTAACTTAAAAGGGGGAAAAAGATATGGAGACCCATATCGTAAGGCAGCCGATACTGGACAAAGAGCAGAAGGTGGTCGCATATGAAATTGTTTATTCACAGGATGCCAGCACCCTTTACAATAAACGTGATGCCCATGTAGCAAATACTATTATATCTTTTTTTAATGAGCTTGGTGCTGAAAACTTTTTGGATGGGAAGGACTGCTTCCTTACTTTTACGCCAAACCTTCTTTTAAGGGGCATACCTAAGGTTTTCGACCCCAAAAAACTGGTAATCCAGATTGAGGAGAACATACTTATTAATCCCGAGGCAAAGGATTTGGTAAGCCAATATAAAAAAGATGGCTACCGCATTGCCATACTGGGCTTTGATTTTAACAGACAGTTTTTAAATATTTTATCTGAAATAGACATTATAAAAGTAGATTTTTCCGATGTAAATAGCGGAACCATAGATGTTTTATGCAAGCTTGCTAAAAGCTTCAGCAAGCAAATCGCAGCCTATAACGTAAACTCACCGGAGGCAAAAGAGCTTGCCATAAATTATAGCTGTGATTTTATTCAGGGCAGGAACGTTTCCGGAATGATGAGTACAAAGGTCCACAAGATGGAGCACTTAAAATCAAACTTCTTCCGGCTTATGGGAGCCATTAACAAAGAAACTCCGGATTTTGACGAAATCTCTCAAATCATCTCCCTTGACGTTACCCTTGCGTTTTCATTGCTGTCTCTTGTGAACTCCTCGTATTTTGCCCTGCCAAACAGGGTGAAGGATGTTAAGCAAGCTTTAACCATACTGGGGCTTGAGCAGCTTCGTCAATGGCTGTTCCTTCTCAGTTTTTCCGGAGACGGCGGAATGGCAGACGAGCTTATAAAAATTTCTTTCCTCCGTGCTGTCTTTTGTCAGGAAGTGTCACGTTTCGTATCAGGATTTCCCATTTCCCATCAGGAAGCATATCTTCTCGGTATGTTCTCAACTTTGGGGCTTTTGCTGGAGGTTCCCATGCACAGCGCCATAGTTCAGCTTCCTCTTTCAGAAGAATTAAAAAACGGCCTTATGGGCGGTGAGGGCAAATGCGGCCAGCTTTTAAACCTTTGCATAGCTTATGAAAAAGGTTCGTGGAGACAGGTGAGCGGCCTTGCGGGTGAGCTTATGCTTGGGGAGGATGTTATTAAAGCGAAATATCTTGAGGCAGTCGAATACGTTAACGGCATTTGGTCAGAGCTTACAATGTAGCTTGCAGAAAAATAACACAATAACCGCCGTCAGCTTTAACTGCCGCTTTGGTTTATGTGAAATACACACAATCTAGTGAAATGGCGGTGCTTTTTATTGCATGATAACCTTAAGAAACATCTAGGCAGTGTTTGTGAGATATACTCCTTAGACAATGACCTTTTGGCCTTCGGAAGGATTGGCCGTGTGCGCAGCGAACCGAGCCTGACTCTTGAAATATCCTCCTCTACGGCAGGTGTGGATTTGCCAAAAATAAACTTGGGCACTATTATAAAAGTCAATATAATCTCCACGGGCAAGTCTTCGTCTCGTGACTTTCTGGGTATATGCGGAAAGGTTTATATCGCAAACGAGGAATTTTGGAGGATTGGTGAATTAAGGCTTCTCGGTGAGCGGGAAAGGCGAGGGTATTTTAGGGTTAAAAGCCGCTCCAAGGCTCTTATTTCTCTGGCTTCCAACGAGAATGAGTCCTATGAAGGCTGGGTCACAAATATCAGCCTTTCAGGTATATTAGTATACATAGACTCTGACCAATGCGGGTTCTCCCTAAACTCTGTGCTGAAGGTTTCAGATTTTTCCATAGGAGAAGGAGAAGAAAAGTTCACCGTAAACTGCAAGGTAAGGAGAGTTGAAAAACATCCTAACTTCGGCAAATATTACGGGTGTGAGTTTGAGAGTATGACTACAAAGGAAACAGATGCCATATACCGAGGTATTTTTGCCCAACAGGCAAGAGAGTTAAAGCGCCAGCGTGGACAGACCTAATAAAGATAAAATAAAAACGAGCCTCCCGAAAGTTTTTTGGGAAGCTCGTTTTATTTTTAATGGCGGGGATGGGCACGAACCTGAATGACAGCTTTTATAAGAGCGTCTATCACAAGTTTTTGAGAGATTTCAGACTCGGCCTTCTCGATTTTGTCTTTCTGCGCAACGATATAATGAGGGGGAAGCTGGTTTAAGGCACAGGCGCAGATGTCACAGCGGCAACGGTCACAGCCGCAGACATTGAAGCGGCGGATGACAGAATCAATATTCCTCAGGACAAGGTTTTCCATAACGTTCATGGTAGACAGCCCGTCAGGGTCATCTAAGCTGCCGCTTGATAAAAAAACCCTATCACGCAAAACACTTATAGAATCCGCTTCCACCTCAGGGATTGAATTTAGCCGTCTGGATGAGGTGGAAACAGAGCTGAAGGGATTTTCTGTCAGAGCGGGCATTATTTTTGAAAACATTAAATCCCTGTCAAGCTCTTTTTTGCTTTTTGATTTTGACATTGCTATAAAACCCCCTTTTCAAAAAGCTCGTCCACCAGAGCAATATAGTCCCGAACGGCTGTGTTGCGGGGGGCATAATCTATGATATCCTTTTGCAAAGTTGTCATAGCTTTGCTTATAACATTACTATGGCGTATGGTGGTGTCAAGCAGGGGGATATGGAGGTGAGAGGCGAGAAGTTCTGCCGTTTCCTTTGTTGTGCGGCTAAGCTCCTCCCGAGGATAATAACGTAAAAGAAAAATGCCGCCTATTACAAGACGGGGGTTAAAGGCGTGTTTTATACGCAAAATCGTCTCGTGAACCTGTATCACCCCTTGGAGACTGTATCCGTCGGAAAGACAGGGGATAAGCACTATATCTGAGGCGAGTACGGCATTTGATGATAAAAGCCCCAACTCCGGAGGGGAATCTATGAGGATATAATCGTACAGGGGAGAAATAGACTTAAGGCAGTCTTTAAGCATTCGCTCGCTGCCTGAGCCGGTAAATTCCCGCTCTACATTACCTAAAAGAGCATCTGCCGGTATTATGTTAACCACATCAGTTTTTTGGATGGCGTGTCTGGCCTTAACCTCGTGTTTAATAACGTCATATATAGTGCTGTGTTCACGTGTGTCGGCATTCATGCTGAAGGATAAATATCCCTGAGGGTCAAAGTCTACACAAAGCACCTT
>JAAYFX010000169.1 GCA_012728025.1 Clostridiales bacterium | reverse complement strand
TTGTGCTTTGTCAAGTACTTTTTTCCTCGACTCGCCTTTTTTCGACTTTAGGAATTAGCCCCCTTGAGCGGAGCTTGTTTATAATAGCACCACATAACACAATTGTCAACTACTTTTTTCCCTTTTTACAAATTATTTTGTCGAAAGCTTGCTCTGAGGGCAAAATATCTTGATTTTGCAAGGTTTTCAGGTTATACTGTTGCGAAAATAAAACTTTTTCCGTAATGTGATTGGAGTGCTTTTATGCCTATCAGAATACCTGACCTTCTTCCCGCCCGTGAAACTCTTGAAGGTGAAAACATATTTGTTATTACCGAGCATAGGGCCATTCATCAGGACATCCGCCCCTTAAGGCTCCTTATTCTTAATCTTATGCCTACAAAAATAGTTACGGAAACTCAGCTTTTGCGCAAACTTTCAAATACTCCTTTACAAGTGGAAATCGATTTGCTGCGCACCATAAGCTATAAATCCAAAAATGTGGACATGGACCATCTTCAATCCTTTTATATAAGTTATGAGGATATAAAGGATAAGTTTTACGATGGCATGATAATAACTGGCGCTCCGGTTGAAAATCTTGATTTTAAAGATGTGGACTATTGGCCGGAGCTTTGTGAAATTATGGAATGGTCGAAAACCAATGTGCATAGCACCTTCCGTATATGCTGGGGGGCTCAGGCAGGTCTGTATTACCATTACGGCATCCAAAAGCGCAGCTTGCCCGAAAAAATCTTCGGCATATACAGCCACCGGATACTAAGCCCGAACATTCCCTTCTTTCGTGGCTTTGATGATACTTTTAACGCCCCTCACTCCCGCTATACCGAAGTTTTGGCTGAGGATATTTTAAGGATTCCGGATTTAGAACTGCTTTCTGTTTCCGACGAGGCCGGAGTATATGCCGTTAAAAATATTAAGAGCCGGCAGTTTTTTGTTTTTGGTCATCCGGAATACGATAGGGATACCCTTGCTCTGGAATATGAGCGAGATGTTAAAAAGGGAAAGAAGATAACTGTTCCCGCCCATTATTTCCCCAATGACGACCCCAGTCAAAAGCCTCTCATGAACTGGCGGGCGGCAGCCCAGCTCATGTATACAAACTGGCTTAACTATTATGTATATCAGACAACACCTTATATAATAGAGAAAATCGCTTCTAATACAGACGGGGAAGAAAAGTAAATTAAAGCGCCCGAGGCAACTGCCTTGGGCGCTTATACATTATAATATAGCTTTTTATAGCTCTATTTATTTAAGGATTACGATACTTCCTATAAGGGGCAAGGGCTTCATTTCACCGTTAACAGTGTTTACAATGCCCATTATAAGACAAACAAAGCTGAAAACCCCGCCGACTACGGCCGCAAGCCAGCCTATAATGGGTATGATGCCTACAACCCCAATTATCATTGTGAACAAAAGCAGCACAAGGCCCTGATTTGAATGGTATTTGACAAACTGGGACTCTGGCTTTACCAACAAAGGTATTAAAAGCAAAATTCCAAGGTAACACAAAATTGAAATAAGCTTGTTGTCCTCAATATCATTTGCAGAAGCAGCAGCCTGAAAGATATCCGCCGCCGCTCCGCAGCTTGGGCAAAACCTTGCCTCTCCAATCTGCTCACCGCATTGTCTGCAAAAGGCCATAACATATCCTCCCCTATTTTTATCCTCAGCTAATTATACGTCTTTTAAGATAAAAATACAAGAAAAATAGTTCTTATGAGCAGAAGCGATGCTTTCCTATAACGACAATAAGTGGACGGCTCCATATCCATTTACTTGTGGCCGTCACCGGATTGAAATAATAGATGGCCCCGCCAGAAGGGTCGGCGCCGTTTAGTGCATCTCTTGCGGCACGATAGGCACTTTCCGCCACAGGCTGATTAAACTGCCCGTCCACCATACAGGTAAAAGCACCATTTTGGTAAATCACCCCTGCCATGGTGTTTGGAAACGAGGGATGACCAACCCTGTTTAAAACCACAGCACCTACGGCAACCTGCCCGTTATATGGCTCACCTCTTGCCTCAGCGGAAATAAGCCTTGCCAAAAGGTCAACATTTCCGCTCTGGGCAGTGCCCGAAGAGCCGCCTGCCTGAATACCAAGGGTGTTGAAGGTTGCCTTCCCCACCATTCCGTCAACGGTAAGGCCATACCTTGCCTGATATTTTTTAACAGCCTCCTCCGTAGCCGAGCCGTAAACTCCATCTACGGAACCAAAGTAAAAGCCCTGATTTTTCAAGGCGGTCTGCACCTGACTGACGATGTTTCCCGTCGAGCCTTTTTTTAGCGTTACCGCATCGGCTCGTTGGACAAGTAATATGGCGGCAATATTAAAAGCAAACAAAATCGCCAAAACAAGCGACAGTTTTTTTCTGTTCATAATAAAGACTCCTCCGTAAAAGCTTTTGTCTTAGTTTACGAAGGAGTTTTTGTTATTATTCGGTTTTACTGCCGTGGAAAAATTTGATTTCCTTTTTTATAGGCTACGCTGGGCAATTTCCTTGCTTATCTTTTCCAAAAATGCCTCTGGAGTCATGGTTCCCTCATCTGCTCCTCCACGAGTGCGAACAGCAACAAGCCGTTCCTCTGCCTCTTTGTCACCTATAACGAGCATATAGGGAATTTTCTGCATTTGTGCTTCTCTGATTTTATAGCCAAGTTTTTCACTGCGATAGTCAGTTTCAACCCTAACCCCCGCATTAAACAGCTTTTCATAAATTTCTTGTGCATAGTCACGGCTGCGGTCTGTTATAGGCAGAACTTTAACCTGAACTGGGGCAAGCCAGCAGGGGAAATTGCCTGCAAAATGCTCTGTGATAACGCCGATAAAGCGCTCAATAGAGCCGAAAACAACTCGGTGTACCATAACCGGACGGTGCTTTTCACCATCCGCCCCTGTGTATTCCAGCTCAAAGCGCTCGGGAAGCTGCATATCAAGCTGCACCGTACCGCATTGCCATGTCCGACCAAGGCTGTCCTCCAGATGAAAGTCCAGCTTTGGCCCGTAAAAGGCTCCGTCGCCTTCGTTAACCGTAAAGCTTTTGCCCATTTCCGTTATAACCTGCCGCAATGTATCCTGTGCAAATTCCCAGTCTTTTTCGTCACCCATGTGGTCATCCGGCATGGTGGAAAGCTCTATTTCGTACTTAAGCCCAAAGAGTGAATACACCTCGTCAAAAAGCCTGACCACATCTTTTATCTCGTCTTTCATCTGTTCCCATGTCATGAAAAGGTGGGCATCATCCTGTGTAAAGCATCTTACACGAAAAAGTCCGTGGAGTGCTCCGGAAAGTTCGTGGCGGTGAACAAGGCCAAGCTCTCCCACCCTCATGGGCAGGTCACGGTAAGAGCGTGGCTCGGATTTATAAACCAACATTCCTCCGGGGCAGTTCATAGGCTTTATTGCAAAGTCCTCCTCGTCTATAACGGTGGAGTACATATTCTGATTATAATGCGCCCAGTGCCCGCTTTGTTCCCAAAGCTTGCGGCTTAGCATTATGGGAGTAGAGATTTCCACATAGCCGTAGCGCCTGTGAACCTCACGCCAATATTCAATAAGGGCATTTTTCAAAACCATGCCCTTGGGGAGGAAAAAGGGAAATCCAGTGCCTTCATCAATAAGCATATAAAGGCCCAGCTCACGGCCGATTTTCCTGTGGTCACGACGCTTTGCCTCTTCAAGGCGCTCCAGATAAGTCTCAAGCTCCTCCTTTTTCGGAAAACAAGTTCCATAAATCCGCTGGAGCATTTTACGCTTGGAATCCCCCCGCCAGTAAGCGCCGGTACAGCTTGTAAGTTTTAGGGCATTGCTCTTTATCCTGCCAGTGCTGTCCATATGGGGGCCGGCACAAAGGTCTGTAAAATCCCCCTGCCTGTAAAAACTTATCGATGCATCCTCGGGAAGGTCCTCAATAAGCTCCACCTTATAAGGCTCATCCTTAACAAACTCAAGAGCCTCGGCTCTAGACAGCTCAAAGCGCTCCAACGGAAGCTTTTCCTTGCATATTTTGCGCATTTCTGCTTCAATTTTATCCAAAACTTCGGGAGTGAAAACAGTTTCGCTGTCAAAATCATAATAAAAACCGTCGTCTATGGCAGGGCCTATGGCAAGCTTTGTGTCGGGGAAAAGCCTTGTGACGGCTTGGGCTAAAATATGCGAAGTTGTATGTCGGTATTTAAG
>JAAYFX010000363.1 GCA_012728025.1 Clostridiales bacterium | reverse complement strand
TACGTATACTCCGTGATCTCGTCAGGGAGTTCTGAGAACGCTGGGAACATAGCCCCAAGGTTCTGATTGATATCGTCAATGGCTTGATCAAGGAACGGTCGCATCTCGAAATACGAGAGTGTTTCACCGGCGAGTAAGTCGTTGACGCGTTTCTGAATCTGGGATCTGAGCATAGCTTCCTCCATAACAAAATCGGGGCAGGTTATCTGCCCCGATTATACGTGTGGTGCTTACATCATGTCAACGTGGGACGAGTTCCAGCTCACCTGGAGCCGTCTCTCTATTTTCCTGCACGTTTCCAATGACTTTACTTCTCGTGACCTGATCGTCTACAGCTCTACGGCGTTCGTGAATGAGTGCGGCAAACGCTTCAGGTACTTTGTAGCCCCTACCATCTACTGGTAAGAAGATGGTTGAACCATTCAGACTCACCGTCATCACCCTACCGAACCATGGCTGGTACATAGGTGCGAGCGACACCTCCACCTGACGTTGCTTCAGAATCTTCGCATGAGTTTCTTTCTGCTCTTTGGTGGCTTTGGCTGCGCTCTTACGAGCCAGCGAGTCTGCCTCAGCCTTCGTGACTTCAGCATTGATTTTAGGATCTAGCGTAGTACCCATCGTTTACTCCTTACAAGTTTGCCATCGTGGGCACACAGATATAGTCCACGATTGCTTCCGGTCTGACGGAACCGAATCCGACAGAGTTGATTTTGAAACCGATCGACTGACGTTGATCAATCGGGTCGAGCACGCCTGCCGAACCGAGCGGCTTGACGTACACCTTAGCGGAGTCTTCGCCCTGCAGACCTGTTCTCGCGAGCGCATCTTTGCCGAGGACAAAGATGTGGTGAGCGATGAACTCTTTTTGATCTGCGGAGAGGTTCCACTCTTTCAGACCCGGAATATACGACGCGTCCTCACCCGTGAGCGGGGACTTAGTGTAGCTGCCTTCGACATCTACAAGGTTCGTATCTTCGTCAAGGTCTGCTGTCGCACCCGTGGACGTACTGATCGTGGGGTTGTCAAGCGTACCAGTGTAGTACTTCAGGCGTTTCTTGCCGTTGGAGTCTACATATTCGCCGGAGGCGGGAACCACGAGGGTTTCATAGAACTCCATGCCGAACAACGGAACCAGCATCGAGTTGTCATACATCGTCTGCGTGGTCTGGTTGATCGTCATATAGGCTTTGACTACCGGATCGTCGATCATGTCGAAGAAGAACTCCGGCGAACCGATGACGTGGTAGCGACCGTTGCTTCTCGGTTTCACAAGCGCACGCTTCATCGACAGCACGATCTTACGAAGGTCTGTCATGTTCGGCACAGCGTTGGTGAAATCGAGATCGTCGAAGCTCAGAGCACCGCCAGCGAAGTAGCGCTGTGCGTTGAGCTTCAGAGCATCTCTAGCGAGCAGGTCGAGAGTCTCGACTGCAACGATAGAATACTCCTGTGTGTAGTGGGCAATAACTGGATCGACCACTTTGAAGCTCACCTTGTCAGTGAACTCCATATAACGTCCGTACTGGAAGGCTTCCAGTTCGTACTTCTTGACCGATCCTTTATCCGACTTCGGCGGAACGCCTTCAGTCAGCGGGACGGTATGCGCATTCAGCGCCGACCAACGTCTCAGATAAAGTTTATCTGCACGGTCTTGAATCGGCATCTGATCGGCGTATCGGAAATACAGGTACTGGTCTTCCGTTTCACGGATCGTGTCGAGGAGCTGTTTCGAGTAGAAGACCTCCGGGGCGATTCTCGCGCCGCCGCGTTCTTCATGCTGTTTTACCCACTCGACTACTGTTTGAATATCTTGTGTGGCTGCAAGGGATGACATATCGTAATCCTCCTATAGATTCTTACTTGCGATTTTCGAGCAGTCTGTTCAACCCTGCAACGGTAGAGATAGATTCAGGAGGTGTCTCTGGTGCGCCCACTGCTTCAGAGGGCTGAGTTGCTGACGCCGCGACTTTGCTGGCTCGAGCACGCTCCTCTTTAATCCCTTCCGACTTTGCTTTTTCGATGAGAGTATCGAAGTTAAGTAACCTATACTCCTGTAACAGATCCATCGAGGTAGCATAAGGGTTCTTGCCTGCTTCGGATAGTTGTTGAGCGAATGCACGTAGGTCGTCCGGTTTGAGCTTGTAAGTATCCATGACCTTTTGAAACCCAAGGTCAGCGTGGGTGCGAAGAAGTTCTTCTTCCGCTTTGCTCAGACGTTCCTCGTTCTGATAAGACTGAGTGAGTACGTCTTCCGGTAGTTCTCGTGCTTGCGCCTCTGCTGCAATCAGACCGGCGTTCACTGCCTGCATCTGTTCAGAGGGAGGAAGGTTTGGGTCTATGCCCATGATGGTTCGTAAACGTTCATACACACCTTTGAGTTCTTTGTTCTCAACCCGCATCGCCGCGAACGCTTGGTTCTGTTTGCGATTGTCGAAGAAGTAATCTTCAGGATTAACCTTCTCTTGTTCTTCTTCCTTAGGTTCCGATTCAGTAGATTCAGCTTCCGCTGTTTCCTCTACTACCTCGGTTTCTTTTTCTTCCACTTCAGCAGGTGCGGGTTCGGTGGTTTCCTGCGGCGGAGCTTTTGCTGGATCGTTCATTGTGTTAAGCAAGTCGTCCAGCGCACTAACGTTTTCGATATTCATCTATCAGATCTCCTGATGCATACTCGTCATCATGTCATGACAACGGTCATCGCAATATTATAATACGCCCATGTTGTTGTCAACTTGTTCTTGCAACAACGGGTCTTCCTCTGGCAGCGGAGCCATGTCACCTTCCATCATCAGTTCTTCAGGCGGCGGAATGTTTGGGTTCTCCGTAGAAGCGAAGCTCTGAGC
>JAAYFX010000168.1 GCA_012728025.1 Clostridiales bacterium | reverse complement strand
CTTGTTTCGGGGTTTATTATTTTAGCAATCTGATAAGGTGTGTCTCCGAAAAAGCTTCCCGTCAGCGCACCCCAGAAAATTGTTGAGACACCGCATTCAAACATAAGCTCAAAGAAGTCTCTCACACCTTCGGCTGGGCGCTTTTTCTTAAGGACTATAACACTTGCCAAAATCATGAGAAGTCCGTATGCCATGTCCGCCATCATGATGCCGTAGAACAAAATGAAAAAGAAAGCCATTCTCGGGTTTGGGTCAACGCTTCCGTACATGGGCAGGCTGTACATATTTGTGACCATGTTCAGGGGCCTTGAAAAGCGCCCGTTTGTAAGCTTAACCGGAACCTGTGGGTACTCCTTTTCAAGAGGCTCCCTAATCTCCCATGCGCCGCCCAAGCTTTCAATGGTTTTTATAAGCTCCTGCTCCCGTTTTGCTGGGAACCAACCTTCAAAAACCACTGTCTCCTCTGTGTGCAGCAGCCTCTCACCATTTTCCTCCGCTCCGACTTTTGTCATAAGCCTGTCTGCGCAAAGCTTAAAGTCCTCACGTAAAAAGGCGGCGGAGATAATTTCTTTATTAAGGGTCTGCCGCTTTTGCTCAAGCTGTGAAAGCCGCTTTTTAAGAACATCCAAGTTCTCTGCCGCTGTGCCCTCATATTCATTTTTGGCGGTGGATTCCATAAAGCCACGAGAGGCCAAAAAGTTTGAAACCTCGTTTTTATCCTGCTTCATGGCCAAAACGAGGATATAGTTCATATCCTTGTCTTTTGAAATCTCAAAAAGCTGAATTCCGTATGCCAAATCGTAAAGCTCTGTTTTAAACTGGGCCATATCTGTTACAGAAGGTATGCCCCCAAGGGTTACAAAGCAGCTTTTCGTTTCCGAAACCTCCAGAGGAAGGTCCAACTGCAGCCACGGCTGCAAAGCCTCGCAGGCGCTTTTTATCCGGCTTTCCTCAGCCTGTAAGGCACGGATGTCCTCTTCTTTTTTTATAAGCTCTCTGGCTTTTGCCAAAGTTTTTTCCAAGCTGTCCTCGTTGAGGATGTCGCCTATATCAACCTCCGGCTTAGGGGCGAGTATCTTGGTTTTTTCAGGCGCATAGGAATTTAAAAGCTCCAGAGCTAAGTTAAGACTTTCATAATCGCTTTTTGATTCTCCATAAGAGGAAGTTCCCTTATCCAAAAGCTCTGCCAAAGCCTCGTCCGCCAAGATGCCCTCCGGCTCGTTTATCTCGACACAGCCTAAAAGCATAAGCTTTTTCAGAAGTTCCTCCCGCTCCCTTTTAACCGCCGCAAGCCTCAGCCTCTTCATATTTTCGATAGCCATCAGCTTTTCACTATCCTTTCAATCACTAAACCCACGGCAAGGTCGGCCCTGCCGTTTGCCCGAACCTGCATGGTCGCCTTTCGGTTTTCAGTGTTTCGGACAAGCTCTAGTGCCGATTCCCGAGCTTTTTCAGCAGCCTCCTTGCGCATTTCGGCAACCTCATCCTCGGCCATTTTCTTTGCGGTTACTATTGCCTGTTTTCCTTTTTCCTCCGCTTCCGCTATAAGCTTTTTTGAAACGGCAGCGGCGTCGGATTTGGCTTTTGCTGCTGTTTCCTCAACCTCACGTATAGTTTTTATCGCCTGAAGTGACATCCTCATAACACCTCCCTGAGCCATGGCGCAAAAGCGCATTTAGTAAAGCAGATATTTTATCGCATTTCACGCACATATAAAAATCTTATTAAGATTTATTTATGCAGAAATATATTCTATTTACTGATTTTAGTATAATCTGCACCAAAATGCAAGCATCATCTCCTATAAAACAACTGCTTTAAAACCGAATTGGTAAATCCTTCAAATATGGCCCCTTCATCTTCTTATGTTTAGTGCTTAATTTTTTTATGAGCAAATAAGCTCTTGCTATCAACCGCATCATAATATATAATATTCGAGCAAATGTAAGTCCCAGATAAAATACTCAAAGGAAGGTTCAATATGCCTGACATAACATATAAACGCAGACTTGGTGACAGGAAAGAGGGACGGCTTTTGCGCTCTTATCCTGCCTATAATAAATTCACACCTTTTGTAATGAAGCAGTCTAATGATGCCTGCAATTATTTTGAAGATAGCATAGAGGTAACGGAAATTGACCGTTGGATTAAAGAAAAAAGAGCAGAGGGCTATAAGGGACTTGGCATTATGCACCTTTTTCTTGCAGCCTATGTGCGTACCATTGCCTTTCGTCCGGGTTTAAACCGCTTTGTTTCAGGCCAGCGAGTATACGCAAGGCATAATATTGAGGTTGTCATGACCGTTAAGCGCTCTATGACTGATGATTCGGAAGAAACCTCCATTAAGGTTTTATTCTCCCCTTCTGATACAATTTTTGATGTGTACAGGAAGATAAATGAAAAGATAGACGAGGTCAAGGCCAGCAATGATGGAAACGGAGCTGACAAATTTGCCGAAGCGGTTATAAAGCTTCCAAGGGTTATGCTTAATTCGGTTATCGCCTTTGTCAAGGCTCTTGATTATTTTGGTTGGGTTCCCCAGTCACTTTTAGATATAAGCCCCTTCCATGGCTCTATGATAATAACAGACCTTGGTTCTCTTGGTATTCCCCCTGTTTATCACCATATATATAATTTTGGCAACCTGCCTCTTTTTATCGCTTTTGGAGCAAAGCGCCGTGTTGTAGAGCTGGATAGCTCAGGTCAGCCGGTGGCCAGAAAGTATATAGATTTCAAAGCAACCATTGATGAGAGGATTTGTGACGGATTTTATATGGCTACTTCTTTTAAATATCTCAAGCATTTTCTAAGAAACCCCCACCTTCTGGAGTCGCCCCCCGAAAGAATTGAGCAAGATATTTTCTAAAAATTATAAAGGCGGTACGGCAGAAATTTCTGCCGTACCGCCTTTATTTGTTTAATAAACCTTAGCTATACATATAATTCTGCATTGCGGCTATAACACAAATATGTCCAGCCCAGATGCCTGTCGTATACAGCGGTATGTGTGCCTCCGCCCTGCTTAAAGTTTGCCTGAAACACCACCGAAGGCTCCATAAGCCTTTCTCCGTTAAAGAGGCGTGTTGCCGCTAAAACACAGCGTTCCGTAGGTATGAGATTATTAAAATATCTGCTGTTAGCCCCGTAATACTGCCCCGGCTGTTCCAGCACTTCCTTTATCGTATCCGGAAATTCGGGACTTGCTACACGATTAAATACCACTTCTCCCACACACATTTTCCAATCATCATCAAGCCAGACAGAGCCGGCCTCGGCATAAATTATCTTTGATACCAGCATAAGCTCGTCAAACTTTATCTCAGGCAGACCTAGGCCCAAGTCTGCAATTTTTTCGCCTCTGGCAAGCTCTGCCGCAGAACCAGTCTCGTAATCGCCGAGGGTTGCGGCTTCTATCATCAGAGCTGTGTAATCGATGTCAGGGTCATAGTCGGCATAAGCCGGCGCCGAAATTGCCAGAGCTATCAGAACAACCGATATGACAAATAGCTTTTTCATGGATTTACCTCCAAACTTGTTTCTTCCTTTTCAATGGGGCAAAATGATTTCTTCAGCGGCAGCACCTTAGGGACTTGTGCTATTATAAGCACGACCTTCGGAAAAATATTGTCGCTTCACGTTTGTATCAAAACGCAAGTTTTGTTACAAATTATACATTTTGCTCGATTAACCCACTAGGTGTGTTATTTAGTGAGTTTTTCGTTTGTTCTGCCCCACTTCTTTGTTTATTTCAGTGGTTTCTAACAAGTCTAGTGGCTATAATAGCAAAGCGTATGCTTCAAATCAAGCATTGTTATATCTTTAACGTAAAATTTAGTAATACTATTCTACATTTTTGTCACTGTTTTGTTCTTTTTTAGTAACTATTTGCTCCTTTTGCAAGTTTTCCTGCTGAAATTAATTTTCCAAAGTCTTTACCTCTGCTTGGTTTACGCATAGAAGAGGCATAAAAAAGCACCCCTAAAAGGGGCACTTTTAAAGCTTGGCCTTATAATCCTTGAGCTGCTTATACTTATATTAAATGTATACCAAGTTTTCTCAAGGCTTTTTATTTTTATAGCCCAAACTCCAGACCAAAGCGGGTTGATGAGCCGATTTTACCTTGAATTATATAGCCTGCGCTTTCTTCAAAGCCGTAAATATCCATAGTCTCGCCTAACCTTGTCTCCATATTAAAGTTAGCATCCAACCTTTTCGGCGGCATGGATATAAAGCGCTGTGGCAAAAAGTCCGAGGCAATCCTTCCGTAAACAGCGTTGTTAACATGGCCGTTTCCATCTATATCCGAGTAATAAACAGGTCTTTGCCCCAGAAGAGCGGCTTCTTCCCGAGGTCTTATTCTTTTACAGGGGGCACAGGGGGCAAGGTGAGGATTTTCCGGCGGAAGCCCTCCATAAAGCTCCGTAGGTCTTAATATCTCTCTGGTGGAGATTTTAACTAAAAGCCAACAGCTTGTTCCAGCCGCCATAAGATTGCCTTGAGCATTGCGCATTTCATAGTCCCTATGAAAAAAAGGGCCCTTCGCCCCCCTCTCCCAAGTTCTCAAGGAAACTGTTTGGGTATGTCGGGGCCATTCACTAAATTCTATTGCCAGCCGTGAGAGCAAAAAAGCTTGATTTTGCTCCCCGAGAACAGAATGTCCCAGTCCCCGAAGCTCATAATCTTCTCCGGAAGTTTCAGAAAAAAGCTTCATAATGGCATAAATACTTGCCCTTTTGTTAAGGTCACAGTCTCCAAAGCGAAAGGTAAAATTTCTTTTATAGCAGCCGCTTTCACAGTCTGAACCTTGTAATTTCATATAAATACATCTCCGTTTTTAAAGCCATGCGGATAAACTCCTGTCCATATTGGTAGTTTTTTATTCTCCATGGCAGTCATTATACTTATATAAAGTATATTACATTTGCCGATAAAGCTCAAGGTAGGACAAATATTTTTCAAAAATTGTCATATTAACTCACCTTAGAGTTTGATTTTTATAGCAAACAGTGTATAATACTCAAAGTTAGATTACATTTGGAGGAAGATTTATGTTAACCAAAATTCTTAATACCCTTAAAGAAAACCGCAGGAAAATCGTTTTTACAGAAGGCGAGGACCCGCGCATCCTTCAGGCCGCTACCCGTCTGGTCTCGGAAGATATTATGGACGTTATTCTTTGCGGCAATCCCGAGAGAATAAAAAAAGCAGCGGCTGGCGGCGGCTTTAAGCTTGATAAAATCCAGATAGTGGACCCAGAAAACTTTTCCGCTATGGACGAAATGGTAAGCGCCATGGTGGAGCTTCGCAAGGGAAAGATGAGTGCCGACGAGTGCCGTGAAGCTTTGAAGAAATCCAATTACTTCGGAACCATGCTAGTAAAGCTGGGTGTGGCTGACGGCCTTCTGGGCGGAGCTACATACTCCACAGCGGACACTGTCCGTCCCGCTCTCCAGATTATCAAGACAAAGCCCGATGCCCACCTTGTAAGCTCCTGCTTTATCTTAAGCCGTGGTGACGAGCGCATAGCAATGGGCGACTGCGCCATAAACATCGACTATCCCGACTCTGTGGATAAGGAAGGCAATGTAACCATCAAAGGCAGCGACAAGCTGGCCGAAGTTGCCGTTGAGACAGCACGTACAGCCTCACTTTTCGGCATTGACCCCAAGGTTGCCCTCCTTAGCTTTTCCACCAAGGGAAGCGGCAAGGGCGCTACCGTCCAGCTATCCCGTGATGCAACAGAAAAGGCAAAACAGCTTGCTCCCGACCTTGCCATAGACGGCGAATTGCAGTTTGACGCTGCCGTTTCTGCCGAAGTTGCCGCCGCAAAATGCAAGGACTCCCCTGTTGCAGGTCAGGCTAACACCTTCATTTTCCCCAGTATCGAATCCGGCAACATTGGATACAAAATCGCCCAGAGACTTGGCGGCTTTGAAGCCTATGGCCCCATTCTTCAGGGATTGAACGCTCCTATAAACGACCTTAGCCGTGGCTGCAGCGCTGACGAGGTTTACACCATGGCCATCATCACCATGGGGCTTAAGTAAACTTTTACTTCCCTTTTAAGCTTGCAAAATCTCGGTTTTTCTTGACAAATTTAATGTTTTATGTATAATAGGATAGCTTGTCTTAATTGGCAGGCTATCCTTGCTCACTTTATGTGGGCCATTAGTCCAGAAGGAGGTGCAAACATGGCAAAGACAATGGAAAAATACGAGCTGATGTACATCATCACGCCCACCCTCGGTGAAGAGGAAACTGCGGCTCTCGTAGAGAAGTTCAAGGTACTTGTTGAGCAGCACGGCACTCTTGATGAGATGGATTTAATGGGTAAGCGCAAGCTTGCTTATGAAATCAACTATCTCAGCGAGGGATACTACGTTCTCCTCAAGTTCACAAGCTCACCCGATTTCCCCGCAGAGCTTGACCGTATCCTTGGTATAACGGATGGCATTATCAGAAGTCTTATTACCGTCCGCCACGATTAAGGAGGCG
>JAAYFX010000167.1 GCA_012728025.1 Clostridiales bacterium | reverse complement strand
GCAATTAAAAAGGTGGTATACACACAATGGCAAAAGATTATAAGCCCGAGGATATAATGTATCCCGAGCAAAAAATAGTGTCCACAGAGCTGGTCACAGAAATGAAAACCTCATATATCGACTATGCCATGAGCGTTATAGTCGGCCGTGCCCTGCCTGATGTTCGGGACGGTTTAAAGCCTGTCCACAGGCGGATTTTATATGCAATGTATGAGGACAACCTTACAAACGACCGGCCCTTCAAAAAATCCGCAACCTGTGTCGGTGACGTTTTGGGGCGCTACCATCCCCATGGTGATGCCTCTGTTTATGATGCCATGGTACGTTTGGCACAGGACTTTTCCATGCGCTATATGCTGGTGGACGGTCACGGAAACTTTGGCTCCATAGACGGTGACCCTCCGGCAGCCTACCGTTACACCGAGGCGAGGATGTCAAGGATTTCAGACGAGCTTCTTCGGGATATAGACAAGCAGGTGGTGGACTGGACACCAAACTTTGATGAGAGCAGGAAAGAGCCTCGGGTTTTGCCCTCTCGCTTTCCAAACCTTCTTGTAAACGGCTCCAGCGGCATTGCCGTTGGCATGGCAACAAACATCCCGCCCCATAACCTTACAGAGGTTATTAATGCCTGCATCTGCGTTTTGGAAAACCCCGAGGCAGAGCTTTCTGACCTTATGGAGTATATCAAAGGGCCGGATTTTCCCACAAGAGGCATTATAATGGGCCGCTCAGGCATTCGTGCCGCCTATGCCACAGGTAAGGGAAGGGTTATCATCCGTTCCCGCACCGACATGGAAGAATACGGGCAAAACCGCCAGCGCATCATAGTTACCGAGTTGCCCTATCAGGTAAACAAGCGCAACCTTATAGAAAATATAGCAGACCAAGTAAGGGATAAGCGCTTAGACGGTATTTCAGGTCTTCGTGACGAATCTGACAGAAACGGTATGCGCATAGTTATAGAGCTTAAAAAGGATGCAAATCCACAGATTGTTTTAAACCGGCTTTACGCCCAGACCCAGCTTCAAAGCTCCTTTGCAATAAATATGCTGGCTTTGATAAACAATCAATCTCAGCCAAAAATTTTATCTCTTCGGCAAATTTTGGACGAGTATCTTAAGTTTCAAGAGGAGATAATTACCCGCCGCACTCAGTTTGACCTTCAAAAGGCTTTGGACAGGGCCCATCTTCTTGAGGGGCTTTTAATAGCTCAGGATAATATAGACGAGGTTATACGCACCATCCGTGAAAGCTATGACGATGCGAAGCAAAACCTTATGAACAAGTTCAGCCTTTCAGAAACTCAGGCTCAGGCCATTTTGGATATGCAGCTAAAGCGCTTGCAAGGGCTGGAAAAGGAAAAACTTTTAGCGGAATATCACGACTTAGAAGAAAAGATTGCTTATTATCAGGAATTGTTATCCTCTGAGGATATGATAAAGGATGTTTTGAAAACCGAGCTTATCGCCATACGGGACAAATTTGGCGATGAGCGCAGAACGGATATAGAGGATGTTGAGGACGATATTGATATTGAGGACCTCATAGACGAGGAGGAGTGTGTTTATACACTGACCCGTGCGGGCTATATAAAGCGTATGCCGGCAGACACTTATCACTCCCAGCGGCGAGGCGGAAGGGGCATAGCAGCTCAAACCCTCCGTGACGAGGACTATGTTGAAACAGTTTTCACAGCCTCCACCCACGACTTTATACTGTTTTTCACAGATACTGGCAGAGTTTATCGTAAAAAAGGCTACCTTGTTCCGGAATCCTCCCGCACAGCAAAGGGAATGAACATCATTAACCTTCTGCCCATTGAACAAGGCGAGCGGGTAAGCGCCATGATTCATGCTCGTGAGCTTGACAATGACGAAGAATTTCTTGTCATGGTCACAAAAATGGGAACAGTGAAAAGGATGTATCTCAATGCCCTGAAAAATATCCGCAATGTTGGCATAAGAGCCTTAACCCTTGAAGAGGATGACGAGCTTATTTCTGTCCGCCGGACAGACGGTAAGCAAAACATCCTTATAGCAACTCATGATGGAGCAGCCATCTGCTTTGCGGAAACTGATGCCAGAGCCATGGGCAGAGATGCCATGGGCGTTCGTGGCATTAGGCTGCGTGAGGGTGACTATTGCGTTGGCGCCTGCCGTGCAAGGCAGGGTGGAAGCCTTCTTTCCGTTACTGAAAACGGCTATGGAAAGCGCACCGCCATTGAAGAATACCTTCGTGGAAATGACTTGACCCCACAAAAGCGTGGAGGCATGGGTCTAAAAAATTACAGGGTTACGGACAAGACCGGTAAAATAGCCGGAGCCATAGTGGTTGACGATAATGATGACGTTCTTCTGATTTCAGACGACGGCACAATAATCCGCATGGCCGCAGACAGCATAAGCACCTTCGGAAGGGACACTCAGGGGGTCAGACTCATGCGTGTTTGCGAAGGCTCCAGAGTTATTTCCATTGCCCGCACAGAAAAGGAAACTGACGAGGACGAGCCTGTTGACTTACCGATAGGCGCTTGTCCAGATGGTGAGGAAACCGAGGAAAATTAAGAAATATTAGTAAAGGGTCGGCAAGTTAAGATAGATTTGCCGACTCCTTTATCTTGTTAGGAGAATATATGAAGTCTGTTACCATATATACCGATGGAGCCTGCTCTGGAAACCCCGGCCCCGGCGGCTGGGGAGCCATATTGAAATATGGGGATATAGAGCGGGAAATATCTGGAGGGGAAAAGGAAACAACAAACAACCGCATGGAGCTTTTGGCTGTTATAAAGGCTCTTGAAGCTCTGAAAGAGCCATGCAAGGTGGCCCTTTACACAGATTCCCAATATATAGTCAATGCTATAAACAAAGGCTGGCTGAAAGGCTGGAAGGCAGAAGGCTGGAAACGCAAAGACGGTGAGCTTAAAAATCCCGACCTCTGGCAACGTCTGGATAAGCTTATCTCTGTCCATGAGGTCAGTTTTAACTGGGTTAAAGGTCATTCGGACAATGAGTTTAACAACCGCTGCGATGCCCTTGCAGTAGAGCAAAGAGATAAGTTTTCGTAATACGAATATAAAGATTATGGGCGCACCTTAATTTTAAGGTGCGCCCAAGATTTGAAAAATTATAGACCATAGCCTAGACAGTCAATGTCGAAGGTTCTGGGGTCTGGGCCGTATTTTATTTCATCATCCGTAAGCCAGAACCAGTAATCATCCCAATAGCCCATAGTGTTGGGTATGGGGTCAGCCCAAGTGGTGTCGACATTATACCAGACGCCGCCGTCATATATACGTGACCAAGCATGGCGTTCCACACCGACATCGCCTATCATTCCACGCATGGGAACACCGGCAAGGTTACATAGATAGTTATACATAGCCGTATAGCCCTGACAGACTGCAATATTGGAAACTGCCGCATCATAGCCGGTGTAATTTGTATAACTCGTGTCATATTCCAGCAATAGAGCCGTGTATACATAAAGAGCATAAGCCTTTTCCTTAATACTCATGGAGGGGTGCAGTTCGCCGCTTTTATAAAGGGAGGCTACAATATCAGCGCAGGTATTTTCAAAGGCCGGTATCTGCCATGCGATGGTACTGTTTGGTATGCCCTGAGCGTTTTCAAGAGAAAGAGTAAAGTTTATATTATGGTATTGGTTTTTGTTGTTGATAGAATAGTTTGCTCTTACTGACCAACTGTTAAAGAAAGAGGAGTAGTCCATATATTCAAAAAGTGCATAGTTAAAAGACTCAACAACTTTATCAATTATGTATTCGATTTCACTTACATGGCAGGTAATATCACTTCTGAAACTTTCGTTGAAGGAGGAGTTCACAAGCATCCAGCACCAAGCGTTTACAAAATCATCATAGGTATTTAGTTTTTCTGGACGAGCAACTATATAATGACTGTAATCTAAAAGCGTATATGGGTTGGGGTCATTTTCACGGTGAGCTATGCCGCTTGAATAGGCCCATTCCATACAGTCTGAGTACCATGGACTGGTTTTGCCGGTGTAGCCAGCATAGTTAATGCCGGCTACGGATAAAACAAGCTTAATAGCTTCGCTGTTTTTAATAGAGTTTTCCAGAAGGAAACGGCCGTCCCCATAGCTGTTTATAATGCCCTGATTGTACATAGAAAAAACTTCGCTTGCGTAATAATCTCTATCGTTTACATCTGAAAAAGGGCTGTTTGCCGCACTTGCCATACTTGCCGGAAAAAAGGAAAAAAGTAAAAGGGCGACAATAAGAGAACATAGCAGCTTGGAGGCGGATTTTTGTTTCATAAATCTCTCCTTAATTTAAACTACATATCGGACTTAAGTGAAAAATACATCTTTACAGGATTGTGGTCTGAATAGGCAAACCCCTCGTCTATTACTGCGGAGGAAATGACCTCCACATTATCGGAAACTATGTAGCCGTCTATGGTGAGGACAAAAGCAGTTTCTGGGTCATAGGCGGCGTTGGCGTTTCTGGCAGAGGGTATGGGGTTTCTTTCGTCAAGGGGGGCTATAAGGGAAAAGTTTTTAGGCAAAAGCTCAAAGGGAAAGCTTTGAGCCCAGCTATATTCCTCGCCGGAGACACCGAAGATTTTTGAAGAATCCCCCAACAGGTCTTTGTTAAAGTCTCCGCCGCAAAGAATGTAGTTGCCAGCCGCATATTCAGAGGACATATCCTCAAAAAGCATCTCAAGCTGTCTTGTAGCTATGCTGCCGTCAGAGCTGTATGCCGAAAGATGAAGATTATAAAGGCAGAGGCTCTTGCCATTTTCCGTAGGCACACGAATAAGGCTATAACAGCGGTCAAGGTCCACAAGCTTCATAAAGGAATCTTCAATAGGCAGGCTGCGGCGCACAGCCTCCTCTATTTTAAAGGAGGATAAGGTAACAAGGCCGGCAACAGATTTGCCATGGGGTCGGATAAAGGGATAAAATAAATAAGGTGAGTCATAGTTTTGGGCAAAAACACTGCCATAATCGGGAAATGCTTCCATTGCTAAGACATACTGGTCCACATGATAGCTACGGGTAGAACCTACGTCTATCTCTTGAAGATAAATAAAGTCAGGGTTTTCTTTCTTTACCACAGAAAAGGCACCATCAAGGTTTTCATAAACAGCTTCACGGCTGAAGGCTCTTGAATATTTGCCGCCATCCATAAAAAAGCTGTAATCATTACTGTAAGCACCAAAGCCCACATTATAGCAAACAATAAGATATTCGGTATCAAGACAGGCCGCTTCGTCGGACACGTTTTGCACCTCAAGCTCCAACATATCGTCAAGTCTATAAAAATCGATAAAAACATAGGCAACGTATCCGCCGATAATTAAAGCAAGAAGAAGGATTAAGCCGATAAAAATCTTTAAAAATGTCTTCATTTAACAACACTCTCCTTGGTATGAGTTTACAGTATATTAACAAAGCTTTCAACTATTTTATTCAAAGTGACAAAATTTTTAGCAATAAAAAAGCTGATTATTTTATCTTTGGAAAGAAAACTTTGGATTTTGACAAAACCTCTTGTTTTTTAGGAAAAAAGGGTGTATAATCTATGTAAGCAGAAAAAACATATACTGCTGATGAGAATACGCTTTAGTACAGTTGTCAAGCCTTTAGGGCCTTGCCTACTGTACTTTTTTTTATTTTGGCTAAGGGGGCATTTTGCTCTCTTGACGGAGGGTGGCTTAAAGAATATAATTAATATAAATTAATTCTCTTTAGCCGCCGACGATTTAAAACGGCGGGGCAATGAAGTTAAAAGGCAAAATAATAAAGGAGGTTGGCACTATGGAGAAACAGCAGGGCTTTTTTATAAGCAGCAATGGCAGAGACAATATTTGCTATCACAGGTTTATGCCTGCGGGTGAGGTAAAGGGAATATTTCAAATCGTCCACGGCATGGCGGAACATTCCCTGCGCTATGAAAACTTTGCTGCCTATCTTTGCAATGCGGGCTTTGCCGTCTACATACATGACCATATGGGTCATGGCTCGAGTGTTGTGGATACAGGGCAGCTAGGTCTGTTTTTAGACGGAAATCAGGCAGATTTTATGGTGGAAGATGTTAGAAAGCTGGCTCAAATAGCTAAAAAGGAAAACCCCGATAAAAAACATATCCTATTTGGACACAGTATGGGAAGTTTTATTGTTCGGATTTTTGCATCGAAATACAGCGCCGCCATTGATGGGCTTATAATCTGCGGAACCGGAGCGCAAAACTCCAAGGCTGTTGCCGCAAAGTCTATTATAAAGCTTATGCGAGTTTTTCGTGGAAGAAACCACAAAAGTGATTTTATAGATAAGCTTTCTTTTGGCAAGAATAATGAGCGCTATGATGAAGCCAGCACAAAATTTGATTGGCTTAGCCGTGACCCCCTTGTAGTAAGTGAATACATTGCCAGCGATTACTGTGGATTTCTCTTTTCTTTGGATGGTATGCTAAACCTCTTGGACACGAATATTATTTCAAACAAACCTGAAGCCTTCAAATCCCTTCGGGTCGATTTGCCCCTGCTTATTATCAGCGGAGACATGGACCCTGTGGGTGATTATGGTGAGGGTGTCAAAAAAGTTTATGATAGCTATGTTTGTGCCGGTGCTAATAAGGTAACTTTAAAACTTTATCCCGATGCGAGACATGAAATATTAAATGAAACAAACAAGGATGAGGTTTATAAGGATATTTTAGATTTTGCTCTTTTATACGGGGCAGAAGTTTTAGAAACGGTATAGATAAAACTTTTTAAAAAAACATCCGGTGAAGAAACCTTCACCGGATGTTTTTATGCAAACATTAGCTTGCAGGGACAATATAGATTGCGTTTTTATTTAAGTCAATGCTTTTTATAAAGCCGGAGACAAGGGTCTGCTTGCCCAGCAAATCCGTTAGTCTAACGGCCTTATCTTCAACATCAACCTGTGTGATTTTTTCGCAGATAAGCTTATCTACTCCATTGGTTCTTTCATAAGCGCTTGAAAGACACATGAATATACCTCCTTTGTCTTAGGCACAAAATGGTTTTAAAGCAGGATATTTATTTTACCAGTTTTAAAGCCTTTTCTAGCTTGTCGTTCGCCTTATTAAAGTCGTCCATGGCCTCGTGCAAGATGGCAGCAGCTTCCTTTTTACCGTTTGCCTCCAGAGAATGATAGATTTCATGCAAATCCTCGGCGTGGTGGCGGTTATGGTCTAGCATATAGCTTAAAAGAGCCAGAGTTTCGTCGGGGCCGCTCACTTTGTGGGAGTGGTCATGTCCGCAGCCACAACCATCCTCGTGCTTATGCTCATGGGAGTGGTCATGCCCGCAGCCGCAGCCCCCCTCATGCTTATGCTCATGTGTGTGCTCGTGGGAGTGGTCATGTCCACAGCCACAGCTGCCGTCTTTATTATGTTCGTTTGTATGCATATTTTTTGCTCCTTCCATAAAGAGGTTTTATATAGATGTAGAATATATCTCAGCTAATATTATATGCCAAAAATCGAGGATTAGCAACCCATAGGGGGGGATAATTGGTACAATATAAAAACAGTAAAATATTTTCTGTCCGCATATCTACCTATATAATAATGCATCTTATATATTCCTAAAAGCAGGCAGTAGACCGAGGGTCAACTGTTTTTGGGGGCTTATTCTTCCCAGCCTGATATATATTTCGGGTCAGCAAAGGGACGACTCATAGATATGGCCTTTATTTTTCCAAGGTTAAGGCAGTTTTCAATCTGCTCCTTAGTGCGGTAACCGCCGACGCTTATTACATCAATGTCCACAACCTCTGCCACTTTTAAGGCGCCTTCGGTGAAGTGGCCGACCATGGCCCCCTCAAGGGCCTTTTGCATAGGACGGGATTCCCTGTCAATACCAAGGCCGGAGCTTATCTCGATTGCGTTGACACCCAGCTTTTCCATCTCTTTACAGACCCAAATACAATCATCGCCACAAGTTCCATCTTCGCCTATCAGGTCATCATAGTTAATTTTTATCCAAATGGGATAATCCATGCCAACAACTTCTCTTACAGCGTGATAAACATCAAAAAGGAAGCGGGCCCGCTTTTCTAATGTGCCCCCATATTCGTCGCTGCGTTTATTATAGTAAGGGCTTAAAAACTGGCTTATTAAATATGCGTGGGCACAGTGAAGCTGAACTGCGTCCGCTCCGGCTTCTTTGCATATTCTAGCGGCCTTTGCAAAGTCTTTGATAACAAGGTCAATTTGTTCCAAAGTCATTTCTTTTGCATCAAAGCCCATTGAAGAAAGTATGTCCGATGGTGCCCAAGGATTTTCACCCACATCAAAAACCATAGCATTTGCCCCCGAGTGGGCTAATTGGGCAACAAACTTTCCCCCGTTATTATGGACAGCGTCGCAGGCTTCTTTAAAGCGTTCGGGGAATTGCCTGTGGTCTGCTCGGGGGGCAAAATCAGCGGCGCTTGAATTTGTGCCGACACATATCATTCCGGAGACTATGCAGGCAACTTTATTCTTAGAAAGCTGTGCGCAGACATCGGCGTGATTAGGCAGGTAAATACCATTTTGACTATCTTTATCCGTCAGTGTGGCGCTTCTCAGAATACGGTTTTTAAGGTTAAGACCTCCAAGACTTATCGGTTCAAATATTTTCTTCATTATTGTTTCCTTTCTACTCAAATTGTTGTATAATATAGTTTAGATTTTCACAATTTATGCCCATTATATTGGCATTATGTCCTAAGCGCCCTCTTATATACCTAAGAGTATATAAGCCGGCTTTCGGATTGTCAATTGCGTTTTAAATACAATTTTTGATGGAGGATTACGATGCGCATACACACATTAATCGATGCGGTGCAAGAACGTATACTATCCCAAAGGCTTTTAAATCGCATCATGACCCCAGAGGAGGCGGCAAAAGGTTTCAAAACAGGCATGACTGTTTGCACGAGCGGTTTTGGAACCGGATACCCTCGGCTTATTCCCCAAGCTTTGGCCAAATTGGGTGAAGCGAAAGAGATGACACTTATAAATGCGGCGGCAAGGGGTGTAAAGCATATTGGAGCCCTTATCGAAGGCGGATGCTTAAAGAAACTTATTGGCTTTCAGTGGAGTGAAATCGGCAGAAACGCAATAAATGCTGGGAAGCTTGAATTTATCGACTGCCACTTAAGTCAGATTTCATCCAAGATACAAAGAGGACATTTTGGAGAGATTGATGTTGCAATAATTGAATGTTGCAAAATATATGAGGACGGAAGCTTTGTCCCCGGAGTTTCCGGTGGAATTGTTGAAACTTTGGTGGACTGTTCAGATAAGATTTTCTTGGAGCTTAATTTGGCCATACCTAAGTCTCTTGAAGGCATCCATGATTTGCACGTTCCCTTAGGGAAAAGCTTTTCCTCACCAACTGAACGTGCTGGTCTGACCTATTGCAAATGCCCTTTGGATAAGATTGCCGGAATTGTAATAAATGAAGAGATTGACACAGATTTGGTTTTTCCTGAAGTCAAGCCTCTGCACAAGGAGATTGCCAATCAGGTAGTTAGATTATTGAAAAACGAGATAGCCAAGGGAGCCATACCCGAGGATTTCACATTTCAATGCGGCACCGGACTTGTGATAAACTGTGTTCTCATTGAAATGATGAAAATGGGCTTTAAAAACCTTAAAATGTATACCGAGGTTCTCGGGGAGCAGGCACTTTTGGGACTTCTGGATGGCACTATTTCCGAGGCATCCACCACCGCAATGGATATTACCCCTTCGGGATTTTCCACACTTTATGATAATATAGAAAAGCTTAAAGAACGTGTGATTATCCGCAGTCTTGATTTATCCAATGGCTCAGCGCAAATTTTGCCTATGGAGCTTGTTTCCCTAAATGGTGTTCTGGAGGCTGATATTTATGGAAACGTGAATTCCTCCCATGCTTACGGAAGTCATATGGTTAATGGGCTTGGCGGGTCAAATGATTTTTGCCGAAATGCTAAAATCTCCATTTTTTCAACGGCCTCTACCTCTAAAGGCGGGGCCATCTCTCGCATTGTCCCCATGGTTTCCCACGTGGACAGTACAGAGCATGATACAGATTTTATTGTAACTGAGTGGGGGTTTGCCGATTTACGTGGGAAATCCCCTAAGGAAAGGGTTTCTCTGATGATTGAAAACTGTGCCCATCCCGATTATCGTGAAATGCTTTGGGATTATTACAATGGTGCAGTTGAAAAATGTGGCCCCTGCCAGACCCCCCACAATCTTCCCCTTGCCCTATCTTGGCATCAGCGTTTTTTAGATACCGGAAGCATGAAGCAGACGACTTAGATATAAGGACAGCAGGCATTATCTTAAAGGGATAAGACCTGCTGTCCTTATGAAGTTCTAGTGAATTATTTATTATTTTATCAAATTATTAAAATAGAGGAAAACTATTACTCGCAGGTTCCGCAGGAGAAGGCACTTTTAATGTTTACACGGAGTTTATCTTCTTTTTTAATGCGCTCTCTGCCCCTTAAGTATTTTCTAAGAACCTTCGGAACCTCAATACTACCGTCGGCAAGCTGGTACTGTTCAACAATTGCGGGGAAGATACGGCTTGTTGCAAGACCGGAGCCGTTTAGAGTATGGCAATAATCAATCTTACCGTCCTCACGGCGATAACGAATTTGACCTCTGCGGGCCTGATAATCTCGGGCGTTGCTCACAGAAGAAACCTCTTTATATCCGCCCATGGAGGGTATATAGACCTCAATGTCATAGGTGCGGGCCATGGATGCAGAGCAATCCCCAGCAGCAAGCTTAACTGTACGGAACTTAAGACCCAGCTCTTTAACAAGAGATTCGGCACGGGTCACAAGCTCGTCAAAGGCTTTTTTCGAGTTTTCCGGAGTGGTAAGCTGGAACATTTCAACCTTATTAAATTGATGGCCCCGTATCATCCCTCGCTCCTCAGCACGGTAAGAGCCAGCTTCCTTGCGATAGCAGGGAGTGTAAGAAATATACTTTTTTGGTAGGTCTGATTCATTTAAAATTTCATCACGGTGAAGGCTGGCAAGGGCGGTTTCCGCTGTTGGCAGCAGGAAGTGCTTTTGATTGTCACCTCCATCATCTATCCAATAGACCTCGTCTTTAAACTTAGGAAACTGGCCTGCGGTAAGTCCGCAATCATAACCAAGCATATGAGGAACCATTACTATTTCGTAACCGTCCATCTCATGGTTTTCGATAAAATAGTTTATAAGCGCCCATTCAAGGCGGGCACCCATGCCCCTATAAAGCCAAAATCCATTTCCAGAGAGCTTAGCTCCTCGCTCATAATCAATAAGACCCAATTCGGTGCAAAGGTCAACATGGTTTTTCATCTCAAAGTCATGAGTCCTTCCGCCGAAATAACACATGGCCTGATTGCCTTCTTTTCCTCCGGCCGCAAGGTCTGGGTCAGGTAAATTTGGGAGAGAAAGCATAAGCTCGGTATATTCATCTTCTATACCACGTAGCTGATTGTCCTGCTCCTTAATTTCTTCCTTGAGTGAATTCATTTTTGAGATGATTTCACTGGTATCTTTTCCTTCTTTTTTCATTTGGGGAATTTCTTTCGAAACTTTATTTTGTTCACTTTTAGCAGACTCTGTCTTAAAAATTAAATCACGACGCTGGGTATCCAGCTCCAATATTCTATCAATCTGCACATCGCAGTCTATTAATCTGTTTTTAAGTCTTTGCTTTACCTCGTCGGTATTCTCACGAATAATTTTAATATCCAGCATTTTGCTCTCTCCTAAACTTTAGTTTTCCATTTTTAACTTGTTATATTAAATTCGCTCTTCTTTTTTGGAGACAAATTTAAAAAGAGTATCAATCAAAGCCTCTCTATCATCATTACCATAATACTCAAGTTCAATTTTCCCCCTACGTTTGTTATTTTTTATAATAACCTTCCTGCCAAGGGCGGTGGTCAGACGGCGCTCAGTGTCTGCTATATAGTCAACTTCAACTTCCTGCTTTTCAGTAGGAGCTTCCTCTGTCTTTTCGAAATCGGCTATAAGCTTTGATATAAGCTGCTCTGTCTGGCGGACTGAAAGACCTTCTTCATAGACCTTATTTGCCATTTTTAACTGTAAAGCCTCATCTTTTACAGGTAAAAGCGTACGGGCATGGCCTGCTGATATATCTCCGTCTTCAACCATGGCCATAACGGGTGGAGCAAGGCTTAAAAGACGTAGTGAGTTTGCAACTGCTGGCCTAGATTTTCCAACACTTTGTGAGGCTTCATCCTGAGTCATGCCATATTCCTGCATTAAAGACTGAAATCCTCTGGCTTCTTCAATTGGATTTAAGTCTTCACGTTGTAGGTTTTCAACAAGGGCAAGCTCCATTGCCCTCTTATCATCAGCATCTATAACCCTAACGGGAACTTCTTTAAGTCCGGCAAGGCGAGCTGCGCGCCAGCGGCGCTCACCGGCTATTATTTGATAGTAACCCGAGTCTAGCTTTCGCACTGTTATGGGCTGGATAATTCCAAATTGGCTTATTGAATCTGCCAGCTCTTGAAGCGCTGATTCATCAAACACACTTCTGGGCTGGTCTAATCGAGGCTCAACCTTTTCTATTGCTAAGTTTAAAGCACCATTAAGCTCATTTTCCAGAGTATCTTCTCCAAATAAGGCGCTTAGCCCCTGCCCCAAACCTCTTTTCTGCGTTTTTTCGGCCATACCACACCTCTATCCCTTCGCTGAAATTCTGATAATTCATTGTTTATTTTAATAAGTAGTCCTATTTTTGCTGTCTGATAAATTCGCTTGCCAGCTTAAGATATGCCTTGCTCCCTTTTGAGCTTTTATCATAAGCTATAACAGGCTTACCATAGCTTGGCGCTTCACTTATACGCACATTCCTTGGTATCCTTGTATCATATACCTTGGCGCCAAAGAACTTTACAATCTCATTTTCTACCTCTGTGGATAGATTTGTTCTTGCGTCAAACATTGTAAGGACAATGCCTTCTAAAGAAAGACTGGGGTTTAGACGCTTATTTATGGTTTTCACTGTACTCATAAGGTCCGTAAGACCTTCCAGAGCAAAATACTCGCTTTGAACAGGGACTAAAACAGTGTCTGCCGCACACAAGGCGTTTAAAGTAAGAAGCTCTAATGAAGGGGGGCAATCAATAAAAATGTAATCATAGCGCCCTTTTACTGGCTCAAGGGCATCTTTCAAGACATATTCTCGTCCAATTGTACTGACCAACTCAATTAGAGCGCCGGAAAGCTCCCTGTTAGCCGGAATCAAATCGCAATAATCTGTTTTTATAATTGCATTTTCCGCAGCTTCGTTGTTCATTAAGATGTCATAGGCATTTGGGCTGCTTGTTTTGCTTACACCAAGACCGGATGTACTGTTTCCCTGAGGGTCACAATCGCACAGCAACACCTTTTTATTGCGTATATGTAGGGCGTAACTAAGATTTACGCAAGTTGTTGTCTTGCCTACGCCACCTTTTTGGTTGACAATTGCAACTATTTTGCCCATACTCATTCCCCCATACACTTTGCTTTTTGTTATTATACCAGTGTATGGCTTTGTTTTCAATGGCTTTCTTAAATTCTTTACCTTTTATACCATCCATATCACCTTTACTTGCGCAACTCGCATTGTTTCACGTGAAACAATTTACCAATAAGACTTTAAATGGATTTTAAACAGATACCAACTTAACGGGCTAAGAATGTTTCACGTGAAACATTCTTAGCCAACAAGCATATCCACATCCTCAACAGTAATCCCCTTATGCAAAGCAAGGTTGATAGCATAAGCGACTAGCTTAGATGTGTTTGACACTTCACTGTCAATGCTTCTGGGAGTAACAATCATATCACTATTCTTGCCCCTTTCCGAAGCTGCGCTATCTCCCCAATATTCCGCCAAAACAGTTCGAATATCTACAACTGTGGGTACACCAACAGCAATTACAGGCACTCCCATAGTCTCCTTATTAATTTGCGCACGACTGTTGCCGACCCCTGAGCCGGGGGTAATGCCGGTATCTGTTATCTGCACAGTTCTGCAAAGTCTATCAAAGCTTTTTGCGGCAAGAGCATCAACAGCGATAATTAAATCTGGAGATAATGATTTACAAACAGCTTTTATATAATCGGCGCTTTCTATGCCGCTTGTTCCCAACACTCCGGGGCTAATAACAGACACAGGTCGAAAGAAAGCAAAATCTTCAGGCATTTGAGATTTTAAGTGCCGAGTAACAAGGGTGCTTTCTGCTGTAAGAGGCCCTATTGCGTCGGGTGTTATATCCCGATTTCCAAGGCCCACTACAAGGACAAGTAAGTCCTTGTTTTTAAGCTCAGCAAGTTCAGTAAGAATTTCAGCCATAGCTGTAACTGTCTCTGTAAAGGATTCACTCTCCCGTCTAGTCAGAGCTGAAATGTCCAAGGTGATATAAGCGCCCATGGGTTTTCCGATGTTATCAGCACCGGCTTTACTTACAACTCTGAGCTTTCTGCATTGAACCCCATGTAGAATTGTTTCTGTGTATTCAATCCCTTCAACTTCTCTGCCGGCGTCTTTATTTGCAATCTCCCGTGACTCAAAAGCTAAGTCAGTTCTTTGTTTAAAAGTTTCCATATTACCTCCAAAACCAGTGTATGCAACTAAAAACACACTGCAATATACTATATTTTGTGCTATGAACGTAAGAAAAAACTAGATATGCTAAGAGAAATAAAATATAAAAAACACATAAAAAACACTTGCAAAATACTGATTTGCATGATAGAATTAGTCTCTGCGGAGAGGTGTATACCGCAACCGACATTTTATAGGAGGAGGTGGCAAGTAAATGCCCAATATCAAATCATCTGCCAAGAGGGACGAGCTTTCGAAAGCGCAGAACCTTAAAAATAAAGCTGTCAAAACACAGATGAGAACAAATCTTAAAAAGTTTGACATGGCAGTGGCAGAGGGTGATCGCAACGCAGCCGTCAGTGCCTATAAGGTCGCTGTTAAAACGATAGACCATGCTGCAACCAAGCGTTTGATTCATAAAAATCATGCTGCAAATAAAAAATCAAAGCTTTCAGTTAAGCTAAACAACATGGCATAGTAAGTGTTTGTTAAACGGCGTGGGAATATTCCCATGCCGTTTTTTATTTATTGCCGAAATATTAATGTAAAACAGACGGTGATACCTCTTCCATAGGATGACAAATGTGGTCAACATAGCCAAATGGTTCAATTTATATAAGGGAAACACCTCATCAGATGAATTCGTGTTGACAAAATAAATAGCGATGGTATCATAAATAGATAGACATAGAGCTAGTTTAGTAGATGTCTTTAAATTTGGGAGCAAGAAAACTCTCTGACGGAGGCTGCGCAAATGAGCTTGGTAAGCAAAAAGCTGCGCTTGGGCGATATTCTCGTTCAACAGGGCTACATAAATGAAAAGCAGCTTGAAGGTGCATTGCAGGCGCAGCGGAAAACTCGGCAACGTTTGGGCGACTACCTTGTGGATTCCGGCCTTATAACGGATACGGAAATAGCTCAGGCATTGCATATCCAGCTTGGACTGGAGTTAATCCAGCTTCGGGGCATTTCAGTATCACAGGAAGTTATTTCCCTTGTAAATGGAAGCGTTTTACGAAAACATAATGTTCTTCCTGTGGGCTTCGACCCAGATACAAATGACCTTATTCTCGCCATGTCAGACCCCTTGGATATGTCTGCTATTGATGATATTGCGATAATAACAAACAGCTCCATAGAACCGCGCATATCAACCACACGGGAAATTAATGCGGTTTTAGATAAATATTTCGGTTCGGACGAGGCAATGAGCGCTGCCGAACAGTATTCCAAGGAGAAAGAACAATATGCCGCCGTGCTGGAAGCAAATCAGGCGGAACAGGACGCAGAGCTTTCCAGCGCTCCTATCGTTGCCTTGGTGCGCTCTATTATAGAACAGGCTGTGCGGATTCGTGCTTCCGACATACATCTGGATGCCATGGAAAAGCAGCTTCGTGTGCGTTTTCGCATAGATGGTGTCCTCGTAGAAAAGATGCTTTACGATATAAGCCTTTTGCCGGCCATTATTACACGAATTAAGATAATGGGCAGTATGGACATATCCGAAAAGCGAAAGCCGCAGGACGGGCGCATAAGCGTTCTGGTGGATAGGGACGAATACGACATACGAGTTTCGGTTTTACCTACCTACTACGGTGAAAAAGTTGTTATGCGGCTGGCAAGCAAAAGCGCAATGACAAAAAGCAAGTTGGACTTGGGTATGCGAAAAGATGAAATGGCGCTTTTTGACCGTATTCTAAGCCACCGAAATGGAATTCTTTTAATAACCGGACCAACGGGAAGCGGCAAATCAACCACTGTATACACTGCCTTGTCGGAGCTTAACAGTGAGCAGGTGAATATAATAACCGTTGAAGACCCTGTGGAAGCCAGCATACCGGGGATAAATCAGGTTCAGGTCAACAACAAAACAAACCTAAGCTTTGCAAACGCCCTGCGTTCTATTCTAAGGCAAGACCCCGATATAATTATGATAGGCGAGATGCGTGACCATGAAACAGCTTCAATTGCGGTTCAAGCCTCTATTACGGGGCATCTGGTTTTATCAACCCTGCATACCAAAAGTGCGGCCGCCTCTATAACAAGGCTTCTGGATATGGGAATTGAAGGCTATCTTCTGGCGGATTCCATCTTGGGGGTTATAGCCCAGCGCCTTGTGCGGCGTCTTTGTCCAAACTGTAAAAAGCCAAGGCTTGCCACAGAAGAAGAAATGGAGCTTTTAGGGCTGGCAGGGCAGGAATCAATAGAAATATACGACCCGGGAAGCTGCCAGATGTGCGGCGAAACGGGATATTACGGCCGTATCGGTGTATATGAAATTATCGAGCTGTCCGGCGAGATTAAACGTATAATTTGCAAAAAGGGAAATACGGAAGATATAAAACAGCAGGCTATAAAGGAAGGCATGAAAACTATACGCATGAGTACCGCTCTGCACGTTATTGATGGTATCACATCCATTGCAGAAATGATGAAAATATCCTTTGACGAAAAATAAGGGCAGAAAATCTCCAGTTGAGAGAGGTGGGAGGGTTATGATAAGCTTTAACGAACTTCTTGAAGCGGCAGTATCTGCCGGAGCGTCCGATATACATATAAGCGTTGGGGCAACACCCCGAGCCAGAGTCGGAAATGACCTTATCTCTCTTTCGGAGGACATTTTGCTTCCGGAGGACACATGGTCTGTCATAAGCGAAATAACAAGTGAAGCCCAGCGTGACACCCTTAAAAGGGCCGGCGAAATAGACTTTACATATTCCATATCCCGCTTAGGGAGATTTAGGGTAAACGCCTTTCGTCAACGAGGCAGCTATTCTATGGCAACTCGCATACTAAACCTTACAATTCCCTCGCCGGAGGCTCTGAGGATACCTGACTCGGTGGTTAAAATGACGGAAAAAAGGCGGG
>JAAYFX010000166.1 GCA_012728025.1 Clostridiales bacterium | reverse complement strand
GGGCTTGACCGTTTCTCCCGCCGTATCCTATTTAGAGACTTTCATACCCTAATCTATCTGTCTTCTCTCATCCATTACCGCATTGTGGTTAATCCTATTTTCAAAGGGGAAGTTGCCGGCGTTTGCCATAAGATATGCCCTGCTTTCGGCTGCCTGATTTATAAATATTTGCATTTGTGCATTAATCTCTTCCTCGGTTGAGCCTTGTTTTGTAAATAAACCAAGGGCATTAACAGTAACAATTCCAATTGCTGAATAGTATTCAGCCTGATGCATGAGAAGAACATCTTCAGGGTCATCCATATCCAAAAATCCGGAGATTCTTGTCATCATATTGGTGTCTGTTTGCAGGTTTGGAAAGTCTTTTATCAGCTCCATGTAATGTTCCGTATAATACTTGAGATTTACTTTTTCCAGAGCATGGCCATATTTTTTTCCTAGGTACCCGTATTGCAGGCGCATAGTTTCTTTGTATTGCCGGAGGCCTCGCCTGTTTGCCGCTCTGGCTTTTTCTATTTCTTTATTAGGTGTTACACCATATTCCATACCATAGCCTGCACCAAGGTCCAGAACCATTTGGCGAAACTGTTCCGGTGTCATTGTTCTGCCGCTGTCGCTTTCGGTATAGCGGCCGAAGGAGCGGAAAACAGGCTCTCCTATGTCCACCTGTGTTCCGGTAAGCTCCGCATCATCCTCATCAAAGGCCGCAATCTTGTAGCGATTATCACTTATACGAACCATGGTCTCTGCAAGCAGGCGCTCCTCGTCAGTCATGGGAAGGCCATTATCCATCTTTTTCTTGGCTCTTATAAACTCCTGCTCAACCTCATGGAACTTGCCTCTTTTATACATTTGCCCAACTGTAACTGCGTGGTCTAGCTGCTCAGTAATTCTCGATTTTGAGGTGTCGGAATTTATGTCTTCAAGCTGCTGTCTTTTTTGCTCAGCTCCCTTCAGTGCCCTATCACCCATATAGAGCCTTTCCTCGATGAATTTATCAATCTTGTCTTCGCTTTTTATTTTGTAGAGCCACTCTCCTTCGCTAAAGGTGTTTGGCTGCAAGGGTGCAAACTTTGCCGCCCGCCTTAAAGCAAGACCTCGGGATTTTTCATAAAGCCCCCGTATAACAACAACCTTTTCGTCAAACTCGTAAATTCTATCCCCCAAAAGCTCACTTTTCATAGTATAACTTTCGCCTGACCATTGATTCATGCCTAAAAGTTTATCTATAAATGTATTGCCGCAGGAAAGAGCATCCAGATACTCCTGATTATCGGCAAGTTCCTCGTTATCCATCCTTAAAGCCCCTTGCATATCCCAGTCAAGCACCTTTTGCACATAAGGCTCCAAAAGCGCTCTCGTCTTGCCGTAAAACTCTTTGGTGGGTCTTACAAACTCCAAAGCATAGACCATCTCAAGATGATTTAGAAGCTCTAAGTTATATTCATAGTCATTTTGCCGGAACATTGTGGATGCCCATACCACACGGGGCGCACTATGGTCCTTTACAATAAGCCGCCTGTCGGCAATAAGCTTTTCCAGAGTTTCAATCTGCCAGCGGCAGCGTACTGCCGTAGCCGAGGCCGATTGAAGGGCCTTTTCCTTATAATGGGGCTCGGCATTATAGCCGTATTGAGATAATACGGCAACATTTGCCGCCCTTAATCTTCCGCCTTGCAAAAATGTCTTTAGAGTATCCATGATAGATTCATACCCATCCATGGCCTTATAGGATTCCTCCATAAGAACATCAATCTTTTTTGTTGCCATCCGTGATAGGGCAGCGCTGTCCTGATTGCTGTTTGCAGCCGTATCAAAGCGGTATTTAGCCTCGTCATAGGCGGAGCTTTGTGCCTTTAAAATGGCATAAGTCTCAATGGCACGGGTAAGGTCTGAAAACATGGCGTCGCACATATTTTTGTTTGCAAGGTATCTTTCTCCGTTTTGCTCTAGAAGCTTTTTTGCCTTTTCTATGGCTTCAAATTGCAGCTCGGAGTTTAGAGTGGGAATGTTCATCCAACTGCTTTGAGGATTATCCTCCAAATACTGCCTTTGAAATTCCTGAGTCCTTGTCTCAAAAGCGGGGAGCTGCTCTTCCATCCTCTCGTCCAAATAGCTTTGAAGCTCTCCCGCATAAAGGGCATTTTCATCCCCCAGTAAGCGGGAAAATTCTGCAAGCTGCCCTGCCCTGTGGTTTCTGGCGTGTTCTACTACACCAGCCTCCCTTATAGGCTCACCCTCAATTGTCAGCCCGCAGGCATAGGAGGCAAATTGCAACATATGCGTAAGGGGCATAATAAGATTTTTGCAGTGCTGAAGCTTTTTATAACGCAGAGGGTCATTTTGTTGCAAGTCTTGGAAAAACTCCGGATTTGAATCCACCAGCCCGTCTATACTGCGGTATTCATACAGGCAGCGGCGCAATATAACGCTTTTTTCCGGAAAATTTTGCTCTGAAAACATATCAGCGCTTATTTTCGTTTCCGTCATGCGCTTTATTGCCTCGGCCAGCTCCTCTTGTCCGACATTAGGGTCTATGCCCTCCGGCCCCGTAGTTAAAGGGTCACTCAATTCCTTTATACGCATTAAAAAGTCAGTATGGACATTGGCATGAGGGGCATATTTTTTCCCTCGCTTAATCGCCTGCTTTTCGGTTTTTTCCCTTTCCTTAGCTTGCTTAGATGTCTCTTGCGGCGGTGCCACCACAGGCAACTGGGGCTGGCTGTCAGCCCTGACTATAATATGCTGGGGCTGCCCACGCAATGTGTCATCCCAAAGCTGCTGTCTTTTCTGCTTTTGCTCCTGCAAGCGCCGGTCGGTCTGTTCAAGGTATTCCGGAACCTGTGCCGCTTCCATTGTGTCGTGCCTGTATATATGCTCTTGCTCGTTTATATTTACTGTAAGCTCTACTTGCCTTCTTTGCTCCTGCTCATTCATATTTCACACTCCTTACAAAGATTTAACGGCGTGTTTTTTTGTTGTAATCATATCGCCGTTTAAAAGTCTTGACGCAAGTCTTGAGCCGCTTTCGGTCACAGCGTCAATAAAAACTATGGTATCTCTGTCAAAGCTTTGAAGTGCCAAAGCTCGAGACATATATAAAACAGAGGACAAAGCTGTGCCGCCACTGCCGTATAGATAGGCAAGAGAGAGTTGTTTTTCTTCCTTTGCAATAACACAGGCGGCCGCCACCTGTCCCTTTTCAAGGGCGTAAGCAGAAATTTCCCTTATAACCGGCGGCTCGGTAAGACTGCCATCAAGCATATAAAGCCCTTCTTTTCTAAGCCTTGTTTCAAAGCTTTTTAAAATAGTCTCATCCAGCTCTTCCCCTGTGTAAACTGTCATTTTAGGAGCAGGTAAATCAATTCTTTCCAAATCAGAAAGTTTTGCAAAAATCTCGTTCCCGCCGCTTATGGTAAGGTCAAAGCCGCTGCTTCTAAGAAAGCTTAAAGAATTATCATGACAGTCTGCCGGTATGCGCATATCAAGGCTGTATATATCCCCCATCTCTTTGGCAAGCTCGGATAGCTTTGCTATAAGCCCCGTGCCTGTTCCATTTCTGCGGTCAAAGGCATCCACATAGATGGAACGGATAACAATTTTTTCTCCCTCCGGCTCAAAGACAAGGGCGCCGTTAGGGTGATTAAGAAGCATGGAACCTATGGCCATAAGCTCTCCGGATTTAACTTCCTCCAACAGTTGCCTTGGGATTAATGGAGAAAAAGCTTCCGCCTCCTGCGGGTTTTCTTTGCCAAGATAAATATAGTCTAAAACGTCCATTATAACCTCCAAGCCTATCGGCGATAGTATTTCGTCTTTTCCCGAAAGCCTTTGCCCCGACCATATAGAGCAAAGTTTCTCTTAGTTAAGAATACGATATAAGCCGGCGGATTTCAAATGTTTTTGGAAAGCTTTAACAAACCTTTATAAACTGGCCTGTCTTGAAAAGGGTAAATTAATACAAGGTGTTGAAATAAAAGCAATACATATGTATAATACTCTAATATGTCGGCGCAACCTCAAGGCCCTCCTGCCTTCTTATTATTTTCTGTATCTTTCGGTGATATGGCAGGGTTTTTGCGGGCGCTTTCTCCTCCAGACAATTTAAAAGGACGGTAACACAATGAAAAGAACAAGGATTTCCGCCTTATATGCGGATGCCTCCGCCTACACCGGCGGGGAAATCACCGTTTGCGGCTGGGTTCGCACAGTGCGTGACATGAAAAACTTCGCCTTTGTGGAGCTTCACGACGGCAGTGCCCATAAAAGCCTGCAAGTCGTTTTTGAAAAGCAAGGTATTTCAAACTTCGAGGAAATCGCCCACCAGAACGTGGGCGCTGCCCTCATTGTAAAGGGTAATCTGGCTTTAACCCCCGAGGCCAAGCAGCCCTTCGAGCTTAAGGCAACGGAGATAATTGTCGAGGGTGTCTCCTCGCCGGATTATCCCCTGCAAAAAAAGCGCCATAGCGTTGAATACCTGCGCACCATCGCCCACCTTCGCCCCCGTACAAACCTTTTTTCAGCGGTTTTTCGTGTTAGAAGCGTGGCGGCGGCGGCAATTCACGAATTTTTCCAAAGTCAGGGTTTTGTATATGTCCACACCCCCATCATAACTGCCTCCGACTGTGAGGGTGCGGGAGAAATGTTTCATGTTACATCCCTTGACCTTAAAAACCCTCCAAAAACTGAAAGCGGCGAAATTGACTATTCCGAGGACTTTTTTGGCAAGGCGGCAAACCTCACCGTTTCCGGTCAGCTAAACGCCGAAAACTTTGCCATGGCCTTCGGTGACGTTTACACCTTCGGACCTACCTTCAGGGCGGAAAACTCAAACACCGCCCGCCATGCCGCGGAATTTTGGATGATTGAGCCGGAGATGG
>JAAYFX010000165.1 GCA_012728025.1 Clostridiales bacterium | reverse complement strand
GGCATAATTTGCGGCAAAAGCCCGAAGTTTAATAAATTATGTTTGATTATATCAAGTTTAAAGTATATAATTATATTTTAGCCGAGTGTTGCGTTTTTTCCGGCAAAAAAGGTACACAAATTAGGGGAACAGGTACATGAAAAATATTTTTATCGTGAATCCGGCCGCCGGCTCAAAGGATTCAAGCTATGCTGTTGAAAGGGAAATCCTTAAAATCTCAGACAAATATGACTGCGAAATTTATTTCACTAAATATGCCGGAGACGCAACTCGCTATGTATCCGAGTATTGTAAGTCACATGCAGAGCCTTTGCGTTTTTTCTCCTGCGGCGGAGACGGCACCTTAAACGAGGTGGCAAACGGCATAGTTGGTTTTGAAAACGCTGCCTTCGGCTGCTATCCCTGCGGCAGCGGCAATGATTTTGTTAAATATTACGGCGGCGCCGAAAGCATTGAAAGCTTTCTCAATGTGGAAAAGCTCCTGAAAGGCACAGAGCAGCTTATAGACCTTATACGCATTGGGGATAGATACTGCGTTAACATCTGCAACTTCGGCTTTGACGCTGTTGCCGCTAAAATTATGAGCAAGCTTAAATACAATAAAATTTTCGGCGGAAGCCGTGCCTACTATACCGGCGCTGCAAAGGCCCTCTTTGGCTCTATGAAAACCCACTGCCGCATAGAGGTCGACGGCGAAGTCCTGACAGACGGCGACATTTTGCTGTGCACAGTGGCAAACGGCAAATACATTGGCGGCTCTTTCCTCTGCGCTCCCAGGGCAGAAAACGACGACGGATATTTGGATTTATGCCTTGTAAATCCCATCTCCCGTTTATCCTTCATAAAACTTGTAGGCTTATACAAAAACGGCCTGCATCTGGACGATAAGCGCTGCTCAAGCTTTATAGACTATCGCCGCTGCAAGAAGCTTAGTATAAAAGGCGGTAAAGACTTTATTTACGCCCTTGACGGTGAGATATACGAAATTCCCGAAATGGAGATTGAAGTTGTGCCGAAGGCCGTACGCTTTGTTGTGCCACAGGGTCTGCCTTACTGAAACTTAACCTATTAATAAAGGCTCCCCCTCCGGAAGATTTTTTTACCGGATGGGGAGCTTTTTTATTGTGCCTTGAAAATAAGGCTTGGAAATTGTTTTATGGTTTTAAAGCTGTAAGAGCTTCCTATACCTCCATTATAACAGGCAATATCATGGGGCTTCTTTTTGTCTGCTTATAAAGATATCCGGAGAGATTTGCCTTTACCTTGGCTTTTATTGTCGCCCAATCGCTTATACGCTGGGCTTCGCAGGAGTCCAGCGTCTCTATGGTAACACGGCGCAGCTCCTCCAATAAATCGTCGGATTCCTTAACATACACAAAGCCTCGGGTTACTATATCCGGTCCGGATATAAGGCTTGCGTCCTCGGCAGACAGGGTCATTACAACCACAAGCATGCCGTCCTGAGCAAGATGCCGCCTGTCACGCAAAACAACGCTGCCCACATCCCCTACTCCGGTGCCGTCCACAAGAACCTTTCCGGCGGGGACGTTTCCCCCAAGCTTCACGCTTTTTTTCGTAACCTCAACTATTTTGCCAATGTCGCCTATTATAACATTGTTCGGCAAAACCCCCATGGTTTTCGCAAGCTCGGCGTGGGTGGAAAGATGCCTTTGCTCGCCGTGAAGGGGCATGAAAAACTTCGGCTTTGTAAGGGCAAGAATCATCTTAAGTTCTTCCTTACAGGCGTGTCCGGAAACATGCAGCTCCTCAAGCCTATCATAATTTACCTCGGCGCCCTTTAGGAAAAGCTCGTTTATAACCCGATTTATGGTTTTTTCATTGC
>JAAYFX010000164.1 GCA_012728025.1 Clostridiales bacterium | reverse complement strand
GAAACGCCGGCTTCTATTTTCATTTCAAAACCGCCGTTAATATTCTATAATTAATGGATGATGGGAATTTCCACACCAAAGAATGTAAGGGATTCTATTTCTTTATCATTTATCACACTTTCAAAAGTCTTTATAAGCAATATATTCTCTACATCTAAATGTGACATACCATTAAAAATATCCGTTGTTTCCGAAGTCCCATCCTTATAATTTATTGTTATTGGGTAAACATCTGAATATTTGTTTTCCCCAAGAACTTCCCAGTTCCCAGCAGCTTGGCTAATCTGTTCTACAAAGGAACTTTCGAGCTTAAATGCAACAGAGATAGGGGAAACTGAAATGGTATTAATGATTGCATCATAGCCAAACATTTCTATTGCTTGATTTATCTGATAATCCATGGAATAGTTTTTAAAGTCAAGGTTGAAAGAGGTCTTCCATTCACCAGATACAGAAGTAGTCAGCTCTCCCGGCCATGTTTCAGAACTACCTAAATTTGAGAGTTTTAAACGGAACTTTTGTCCCATTAAACTGTCATTTGTTTTAACCCTCATAACCAAGCTTATTTTATTGTCATTGATGTTTTTATCTTCTAATGAGACAATTCCATAGCCGGCGAAACCGTTGCCATAATCAATATCTATATTTTCAAAACTATAGTGTGCCTTATTTAAAATCGTTCCCTCTGGAGCTATAAAATCCATTAGAATTAATGTTACATTGCTATCGCCTATAACTTGTTTAATATCCAAAGTTCCATTTTTGTTTTTCACCTGCTTATCTATAACATAAGCTCCGTTTGCCAAATACTCTATCTGTTCATCACTTGAGGGTTTGAGAAAATTGAGGAAATTAATATCCAAACCAGTGTATGCAGCGGCAAAGGCTGTTGTGGTAATCAAGCAAATAGCTATTACGGCGGTCACTATTGCAGGTTTGAAACGTTTCATTGGAGAAATCCCTCTTTTCTTTGCTGTATCGTTTTTGCGCTTATATATGATGTTACAAAACATTCGCTCTTTTTGTTCTTCTGTAGGTTCAAGAATTTCAGATATTCTGCTTACAACTTTATTGTCCAAAGTCGTTACCTCCTATTTCATTTTTTAATTTTTCACGGCCTCTTTGCAATTGCGACCGGATAGTGCTTTCGTTGCGTCCCAAGAGAGTTGCTATTTCTTTTACCGAATATTCTTCAAGATAATAAAGATGTAAAACCACCCTATATTTCTCAGGGAGAGCAAGTAGTTTTATGATTATTTCTTTCTTTTGTTTATCTTCATCGTTTGAAACAGCATCTGGCAAAGTTTCAAAATCAACACGTTGTTGTCTCCACCAAGATTTTAATGTATCTTTACAATAATTTTTTGTTGTTGTAATAAACCATGCCTTTTCGTGCTCATGACTGTTAAAGCAAACTTGTGATTGCAATAACTTTAAGAATATAGATTGAACGGCATCCTCTGCATCAGCAACGTTTTTCAAGTATATATAGCACAACTTATAGACTCTATTTACATTCCGCTGGTACATTTCAGCCAATTCTTTATCCGTACGCAATAAAGAATTGTCTCCCATTGACTCACCTCCTATATATAACACGATTCATAGACTCAAAAAGTCTCATTTTAAAAAACTTTTTGTAATATCTTTCTTTTTAATTATAAACGGTAAAGCAAATAACAACAATAAAATGACAGCTTTTTCTCCTCAACTATAGGCTAGATTGGTCTGCAAATCACGCAGTACCCACATTCACCGCAGCACAAAATAAACCCAAGGCAATCAAGCATAATTTTGCTTGATTGCCTTGCTTACCATCCCGCAGAAATAGCGGCATGGGTCAAGGTCGGGCGCAAGCCCGCAGAGTTTAACCTTGACTCGTGCCGCTATTTCTGCCCTCCGAAGGAGGAAATTCGAGAAAGTTTTATGTTTTCCGCCATTTTCGTTATAAATTTTCCAGAGAATGCATATATAAAATTAAGCCCTCATTAAAAGCTTGAAAATCAGGCTTTGCTAACATTAAAAATAAAAATTGAAAGGAGGAAGAAGAAAACAAAATTAGGAGCACTCTTTGGCGGGGTGCAGAAAGCGGCTGAGGTTTTCGGCCGCATAGGAGTGTAAAGATTAGGTGTGCAATCTCTCGGTGGGCCAAGGGATTGCCAGTAAATTTTAAGGAGATGGCAAAGGAGCCGCAGGTCGGTTTCTTCGCTGCATCGCAGACCCCAGCACTATCCGTCGATGACGTAGGTGAGCTACAAACACCGTAAAAAAGGGTAGCTGTCTTAACACACTCCTGCATAGTGAAATAGCGTACACAGCATGGCAAATAAACGGGGAACCCCGGTTATTTGTATGGTTTTCCACGCTCCTTTTGCAGGTTTCATATGGAAAGGAGCTGTTTATATGAGTAAAAATGAAAAGCTGTCTGGAGCTGCAAACCGCATAAACCGTGCCCTGCAGCATCGCCTTTCAGGCCTTAGCAGATTCGGCCAAAGCAAGCATGAAGCCAAGGCCGCAGCTAAGAAGGCCTACCTTCAGGAGCACGGAAATTTGAAGGGCTATAACCCCTCAAAGGTGGAAGGAATTTACTCCATTCGCACCATGGAAAGTTACCGCCAGACAGCCAAGGAGTTTGCAAAATGGGCAGCCAATAAAGGCTGTAAAAACGCAAACAAGATAAATCGTGAGATTGTGGGGAAATACCTTCAGGAGCGGCAGTCCAACGGAAAAAGCCCATGGACCACCAGTAAGGACATGGCGGCGCT
>JAAYFX010000323.1 GCA_012728025.1 Clostridiales bacterium | reverse complement strand
TCCTTCCTTCTCAATGGACTATCCTCCACAGTCGGTAAAATACTACTGGCTGAAACCAAAGCAGTGGGGATAGTCCTTCCTTTTTGAACTATAATCAATTTTAAAAGAACAAAAACCAAATCCCTTTAAATATTTATAATAAAAGATTAAGGGGATTTTTTTTATGAAAGTCAAAAATCTATATGAATTAAAAATAGGCAGTGATAAAACTTATAAAAAACATTTAAGAAATTATTTTGGAAAGATTGCTCCAGACTTATTTGATATGGTAGAAGCAGAAGAAAGAGCCATCAAAAATAGAATTGGGGAAAATGGAATAGCGATATTGGAATCTGACAGTGGCAAACTATCAATTAAATATATTGATGCACCAAAAGTAATACTTGTATTGGGATTTGTTTCGGAGGGAGGTAGAATAAGTCCTAAAGATTATAGGGATGTATTGGAGCTTTATAGCTTAATAATTGAGAGAATGAAAAAGGGGAAGTGCCTGATGGCAAACATGAACAATAATTCTGAAAAGTTTGTTGATGGATTAATAAGGAAGGCTAAAAAGGAAGGTTATAAAGTCAAAAAAACAATATTAAGAAGAGAGGTTGAATTTGTTCCAAACCCAAATAACCTAAAAGAACTTAAATGGAAATCAATAAGGATAGATGTTACTTAAATAAAAAAAACCTAAATCTGTAAGTAACGATAATTTGTAGAACTTAGATAATAAAAATGTCTAGGTTCTTTTTTTTATTTTTAAAATATTTAAAATTTTCCTTGACAGAAAAACAATAGAAAATATATTTGATTTATAACTAATAACAAAAGGAGCATATTATGAATATTAGAAAAATTGCAGATGTACTCGTTGTGATAGACAAGTCCATCCCAACAATGGATGAACTTGAATTTGTAAGAGGAATGGTGAGAGGGGTCAATTTTCTTTTCCTCAAAGAAGGAAAGAACTTAAGATTGATGATTAACGAACTAGACAAGTTTGTCTTGTTCCAGGATAAAGATTGTGTTGTCATAACTAAAGAACTTAGTTGTGATAACATCACGGTAACTCGTGATTCAAACATGGCGGTGGTAAAGGTTAATGAAGGACTTACCTTCACCATTAATGTCACGGAAAAGTGGGTGAAGGTCGAAAGATCATTCACCTAAAATGATGAAGAGGAGGGAGCGATCCTTCCTCTTTATTAACTTTTTTATATTTAATTTTTTAACCTAACCTAACCTTTCAAAGAAAGGAAGAGGACAGGTCAATAAACACCATAGGAGGGTATATGAAAGAAACATTCAAGGCTGACCTCAACAGAGTGAAAGAGGTCGCTGAAATGATTATTAAATGTGTTGGTTGCGGAAACTTCTTTGAAGACTGCAACATCGAAACATCATTTGATTCCTCCCATTCTTGGGAGGATATAGTTGAAAAGTTAAACTCTATTAAGGAAGCATTGATAGAGTGGGAAGGGGATAATGAAACAGCGTGGAGATTCTACGCTAATGAACAGGAGATCCACTGGCAAGGTCAGTGGACATCTGGAAGAGAAGTCTCTGTAATGATAACAGATACAGAGAATGAATTTCTTGTCGACTGTTTCACAGGTAATGGAAAGCAAGTAAGAGATAGTTTTTTGTTAAGCTATCTCACAAAGTAAACCTTACAGTCTGAGTAACCAAATTGTTATTATTACACATACTAACCAAACCTGAAGAGCAAGGTGAAAGGACTGTATCTTAACAAAAGAAGGACTAGAAAAATGAGAATGAAGATAATGAAAAGACTTGGCATTGATTCAATTAGAAGACATGATGCTTTGGGTGATGTTGTATCATTGTTCACATTATCGATGGAACTCTATGGGATTAAAATATGTGCATAGATAAAGACACAGTGGATGAATATAGAGGTAAAACGATTAAAGGTGAAGGTAAATGGGTTTATGGTGAGATATCAATACGAGAGTATGGTTTGTTCATAGTGAACTCAGGTGATGATGTATGCGGATGTGATGAAGATGCACTTCGGGAAGGTATTGAGATTCTCCCAATTACCGCATCTTTATTTATAAACAAGTACGATGTTAATCAGAAGAAGATTTATGTAAGAGATATAGTCAATGTTAAAGTAAGTGACACAGGTCAAGAGATGATTGGTGTAATTTGTCTTGATGTATATAATTATGATGAACCTCTTGTTTATGTACATACAGAATCAACGAAGTTTGATATAGAACAAATCAAAGAGTTTGAAGTTATAGGAAATATGATTGAAACACCACACCTTGTAAAGGACACTAAAACTGAATTATAATATATATGAAAAGGAGTTACTATGAATACCAGAGATAAATTAGAAAGCCACTTGATGTGGCTTGAGAACAAGTCATGCGGAGTCAGAGCGGACTTCTCCAACCAGGATATAAGAGACCAGGTTGAAGTTCTAAAGAAAGCAAACCTGCAGGGTGCCAATCTTCAAGGTGTTTATCTTGAAGGAGCTAATCTTGAAGGTGCAAGCCTAAGAAGAGCAGACCTTGAAGGGGCTATTCTTGAAGGCGCTTCCATGTGTCAAGCTAATCTTAGAGGTGCAAATCTTGAAGGTGCAAATCTTATGTATGCTAAGTTAACAAGTGCTAGCCTAACAGGTGCTAATCTTGCAGGTGCTAATCTTAAAGATGCTGATTTAATAGGTGCTAATCTTAGAGGTGCTAATCTTAAAGGTGCAACTCTAATAGATGCTAATCTTAGAGGTGCTAATCTTAAAGATGCTGATTTAATAGGTGCTAATCTTGATTCCGCATCATTAAGTTTACGGTGTGGCACACAGTTTAAAGCAGACAAAAAAATCTGTAAACAAATAGTAGCGCATGCTTTAAGGATTATGGAACTATCTGATGAGGGTAGTTTAGAACTGAGAAAAATGATGTCAGATTATAAGAAAGGTTGGCATAGGGAAGATGAGTTTTAAAGAAGGAGTACGAATATGTTTAATAATAGCCACTTTATAGAGAAAAAGAATAGAGAGAGGGAGAGTGATATGCTAAATCTTGAGTTAGAAAGCCTTTACGAAGAAAGAGAGGCACTTATCTC
>JAAYFX010000163.1 GCA_012728025.1 Clostridiales bacterium | reverse complement strand
TTGCGCTTTATGACCTTGCACTTTTCGCACATTGGCTTTACGGACGGTCTTACCTTCATAATTAAACCTCCATCATTTGCTTCTCCAGGTTATCCTTCCACGGGTCAGGTCATACGGTGACATTTGGACCGTTACCTTATCGCCGGGTAGAATGCGTATGAAGTTCATGCGCAGCTTTCCGGAAATATGGGCCAATATCGTATGGCCGTTTCCGATGTCAACCTGGAACATCGTATTGGGCAGGGCCTCAACGACCGTACCCTCAAATTCAATTAAATCGTCTTTTGACAAGCTGACTTCCCTCCTCGGTCATGCCGGCCTCGCTGCGAAATTTCGCAAGCTCTTTTCGGATTAAACTGTCTGTCGCTGTGCCGGAATTAAAGGCGCCGGCAAGCTCTGGGGTTCCCATTTTTGCCTTTTTAACGTGCTTTAGGCTTTTTCGCTTGGGTTTTGCAAGCTTTTTTGTTTTTCCGTCAACAAGAAGGAGAAAGGCTCCGTCCTCTTTAAGAACGATATACGGCCTGCCCTTATCGTGACCGGCGGCAGATAAAACTATATCAGGATGCTGTATATTGCACATCCTTATATATCCTCCGCCATGGTTAAAATTTCCGGCTCGCCGTCAGTGATGAGAATTGTGTTCTCGTAGTGGGCGGAAAGACTTCCGTCCGCTGTCACCACTGTCCAGCCGTCATCCAATACTCTTATGGCAGCGCCGCCGGCGTTTACCATAGGTTCTATGGCAAGGGTCATGCCTTTTACAAGGCGTGGACCATGCCCCGGCTCACCAAAGTTTGGAATTTCCGGTCCTTCGTGAAGGTTTTTTCCAATACCGTGCCCTACATATTCCCGAACCAGCGAATATCCGTTTGCCTCAACATATTGCTGAATGGCGTGGGAAATATCAGAAATCCTATATCCTTCACGGGCATACTTCAAGCCTTCAAAAAAGCTTTGTCTGGTAACCTCTATGAGTTTTTTTGCGTCTTTTGTAATCTCTCCCGCACCAACGGTCATACAGCAATCACCGTGATAGCCGCCGACATAGGCACCCACGTCTATGCTGACAATGTCCCCTTCCAGAATCTTGCGCCTTCCAGGGATTCCATGGATAACCTCATCGTTTACCGATATGCAGGCACTGCCGGGAAAACCGCCGTAATTTAAAAAAGACGGGGCCGCACCGGACTTTTTAATAAACTTAAAAATTTCTTTGTTGATTTCCTGAGTTGTTATGCCGGACTTTACTAAACTTCGCCCAAGGCTGCGAGCCTCGGCGGTTATTTTACCGGCTTTTCTCATAAGCTCTATTTCCCGCAGGGTTTTTATAGTTATAACGCTCATAAGCCCAAAGCTCCAACAATGGCTTTAGTAGTTTCATCCACCGTATTCATGTTCCCGACACTTTTAAGCTTACCTCTGGTTTCGTAAAAATCCTTCAAAGGCGCCGTTTCTCTATGGTAGATTTCAAGGCGGTGGCTTATGGTTTCCGGAGCGTCGTCCTTTCGTATGCAGACCTTGCCTCCACAGGTATCACAAACGCCCTCTGTCTTAGGTGGGCTTGAAACCACGTGGTAAGTAGCGCCGCAGTCTTTACAGACCCGCCGTCCGCCCAGACGCTCTATGATAGTTTCGTCCGGTACTTCAAGGGAAAGAGCCCAGTCAACATCAATGCCAACTTCTTCTAAAGCCTGAGCTTGAGGTATGGTTCTTGGCATTCCGTCCAGAATGTATCCGTTTTTGCAATCGTCCTCAGCGAGCCGCTCCCGAACGATGCCGATTATGACATCGTCGGGAACAAGCTTTCCGCTATCAACATATTCCTTGGCACGAATTCCCACAGGGGTCTTGTTTTTCATAGCTGCCCGAAGTATGTTTCCGGTTGATATTGTGGGGACTTTGCACATACGGCTGAGTATCTCTGCCTGTGTACCCTTTCCTGCTCCTGGAGCACCCAAAAGAATTAGTTTCATAATATATTTGTATTCCTTTTCTTTCAGTATGCGATTCTTATTTGTATTCGCACTATTAGGATAAGCTGCAATGCAGCCTCGGCACAACAGATCGGTTTATTATAGCCGGTCTGTGCAAGCTTTTAGTCAAGAAAGCCCTTATAGTTGCGCATTATCATCTGTGCTTCCATAGCCTTAACGGTTTCAAGAGCGACACCGACAACGATTATGATAGATGTTCCTCCCAGAGAAATACCACTATTTTTGGCGGCAGGGCTTATAATGCTGATAATAATGGGTGTTACAGCAATTATGCCCAGATATATGGCGCCGAACAGGGTTATCTTATTGAGGGACTTCTGTATAAACTCGCTTGTGGGCTTACCTGGGCGAAGTCCGGGGACAAAGCCGCCGTTCTTTTTCAGGTTGTTCGCAATCTCCACAGGGTTAAACTGAATGGTGGAGTAGAAATACGCAAAGAAAATAATAAGGAGCAAGTAAATAATCGCATAGATTACAG
>JAAYFX010000162.1 GCA_012728025.1 Clostridiales bacterium | reverse complement strand
GTTTTGAGATTTTTAGTTTTTAAAGTTTTATATTAACTTCTTCCGCTTTTATAGCTGAAACTGTTCCACAAGACCTTTCAGCACCGCCGCCTGACTGGAAAGTTCTTCGCTGGCGGCTGCCGACTCCTCGCTGGTGGCGGAGTTCATCTGAACAACGTTTGATACCTGCTCTATACCTATGGAAATGTGCCCCACGGCCTCGGCCTGCTGCTGAGCATGCTCGTAAATCGTCCCTATTCTTGAAACGACCTCCTGTGTCTTTTCCGCCACAGACATAAAGTCTTCACTGGCACGGTTAACAAGGCCGCCGCCTTTTTCAACCGCCGCTATGGAGCTTTCGATTAGGTCCGTTGTGCTCTTTGCAGCCTCGGCAGATTTCTGGGCAAGGTTTCGAACCTCGTCTGCCACAACAGCAAAGCCCTTGCCGGCAGCTCCCGCCCGAGCAGCTTCCACCGCTGCATTAAGAGCCAAAATATTCGTCTGGAAGGCAATGTCATCTATGGCCTTTATTACACGGCTGATATTTCTTGAAGCTTCAGATATTTCATCCATGGCAGAGCTTACCTGAGACATACCTTCAACGCTGCCCTGGACAATTTCTCCCGTTTGAACTGTAAGCTCGTTAGCCTTTTCCGACTCCTCGGCACTGCGGCGAACCTGATCCGCAATTTCATTTATGGTGGCGGACAGCTCCTCAACAGAGCTTGCCTGCTCTGTTGCGCCCTGAGCCAAAGCCTGAGCGCCGGCGGAAACTTGATCCGATCCAGCGGAAACCTGCTCGGCCACGCTGTTTATCTCGTTCAACGTTCTGGCAAGGTTCTTCTTTATGATGTTTTCTGCCGTTAAAAGTGCTTCATAATCGCCTATGTATTTTTCCGAAGCTTTTGATTCTACCGTGAAGTTGCCCTCTGCCATCTCACCGAGGACATAGCCCATATCTTCTATAATTGCCCCGATGTCATTCAAAACCGCATTTACTGAGCCTGTAAGGTTTACAAGTTCCAAAGAGGTAAGTTTCATTTCGGGCAGGGGTGAAACAACGTCCCCTTCTGCCAAAAGCGCAAGCCTTTTTTCGATAACGGCAACGGGGTCAGATAGTCTTTTGGAGGTTACATTTGTTATAACAGCGCCAACAATCATAGAAAGGAGTGCAAGAATTATTGTTGCTATTGCTGTGGTTATAACTCCTGATGTAAAATCTTTCACCGGTGTGTTTATGCAGACTGTCCAGCCGTCCGTATTAGGAATTGGAGCATAGGCAAGAAACTTGGAATCGCCGTCATATTTATAGGTTCCCTCACCGGATTTGCCGCTTCTTGCTTCCTTGTGAAGCTGGGCTAAACTTACCATTGAGGCATTTGTCTGGGCAAGCGTCTCGATATTCTCACCGTTTATAACTGTATTAATATCAGGGTCTGCTATTGTGTTTCCTTGGGAATCAATTATATATGTATATCCGTTTGCGCTGAGGTTTATCCCTTCGATTGTCTTGTTTATCATGGTTTGGTCCATGACAAAGCAAACTACTCCGCTAATCCTGCCGTTGGAATCAGTTATGGGAGCGGAGGAGACGATGACAAGCTTTCCTATATCTGCGTTATACATGGGCGAGGATACATAAGTGTCACCCTTTATCGCACGGGTATAAAATTCCTGTTCGGAGTATTTCACAGAATCTTTGAGGGATGTTCCCGAACTGTCTGTTACGATTGCAGAAACCATGTAGTATTTGGCGACCAGACCGTCTATATAGCTTAACTTTTCCTTGTTTGTAGATTCGGGGCTGGTAAGAATGGTGTTTGAGTTGACTTCGCTTATGATGCTTGTGAATACTGATATTTCGCTTGAAACCGCACCTGCTGCAAGCTCCGCTGCTGAGGTCATGGCCTGCCTGATACTGCCTATTGTACTTTGATAGCTTAGATAACACGAGGCAGCGCCCATAACTAAAACAACTGACATAATAAGGGATACCATGGGGAGCAATATCTTTGTTTTTAGCTTTTGTACGTTATTTCCTCTTTTTCCCATAACAATACCTCTTTCATAATCTTCTCGAGCAGAATATAAAGTGTCAGCCCGTTTTTATACCTCTGGCTCGCCACCTTTTATAATGAGCCATTCCAAAAAGTGAAAATTTTCTGCAAGATTATGTATATTTCTGCAAAATAAGACATAATCTGATTTAGCCTTATTTTAACTGTTTTATTGCAACTCGTCAATGGCTTTACATAAATAATCCAATTGTGGCGCTGCGCTTACTGGAAGTTGTTTTTAAGCCTGCCTTTTTACTTGCTGTTAAAACACTCAAGGCGGCGCAAAACACGCCGCCTTGAGCTGATACCATTTAAATTTTGATATCCAACAGCCTTGCCGGATTTGGAAGCTCAACAAGGCTTTGGACAAGCTGTGCTCCTTGAGCCTCCTGCGAATCCATAGCCTTTTTCAAAAGAGCAACTTGCACATCCTGCTGAAGCTGGGATGCCTTAAAATCCATACCGGCGGCGGCAATAGCCATTATATCCATATGCTATTCCTCCTTTTGGCTTATTATATAATTTATATCACGGTTTTTGAAATAAACAAGACCTTGGGGGAGGATAAAGGCAAATATCCCCGCAGGAGCGCTTGAACAGGTTTTTACCTTGTGATATTATATGCCTATATCAGCTATCTACCAAATTAAGTTATATTCATCTTAGGTCTTTTAAGTATCTTTGCTCTTCCGCCGAGCAAAATATATAAATAAATCCAAAAATTTGAGGTATGAGCTATGAGCAAATATGATTATGTTTTTTTCGATTTGGACGGCACTATAAGCAACAGCGCCGAGGGCATTGTGAATGCCGCCGTATACGCCCTTAAAAAACTGGGGATAGACGAGACGGATAGAAATCGCCTAGAGCGCCTTATAGGCCCGCCCCTTTCAGAATCTTTTCCTATGTATTATGGACTTTCACCAGAGGAAACTACCAAGGCGATAAAGGACTTTCGCCATTATTATGCTGAAAAAGGGGTTCTGGAAAACGAGATGTATCCAGATGTTGAAAAGCTTTTAATAAGGCTTTCCGAAGGGGGAAAAACCCTTGCTGTTGCAACCTCCAAACCGGAAAAACCCGCTCGGGAGATAATTGAGCGCTATGGAATTGACAAGCATTTTGCCTATATCGCCGGAGCAAGCTTTGATGATAGTCGGGCAAAAAAAGACCAAGTTATAAAATATGCCTTGGAAACCTTGAACATTACAGAGCCTTCAAAGGTTCTTATGGTGGGTGACCGCTCCCACGATGTTTTGGGTGCCGCTAAGCATGGGATAGACTGCATTGGTGTGCTTTATGGCTACGGCAGCCGGCAGGAGCTTTCAGAGGCGGGGAGTTTGGCCCTTGCGGAAACGGTTTCCCAGCTAGGGGATATAATACTCTCCCTTTAAGCCCGCTTTTTGTTTCCTTCCTCATCTCCTATATTTTAGCAAAGTTTTATGGACAAGCCCCTAATTGGGAGGATATAATGTATATTATGCCAAAGGCACACCATAGCATCGCCATAGGGCGATATTTCATACAGTGCAAAATAATAATACGGGAGGTTTTTAAAAATGAAGCAAAGTACAAAAATTTTTGCGTTTCTGTTGGCACTTACCATGCTGTTTTCTCTTTCGGCAATGGCCGTTTCTCTGCCGGAAGCAGGCACAGCTCTTGAGGGCAAGGTGGTCATCATCCACACAAACGACACCCATGGTGCCGATTTGGCTGTTGCCGGCACATCCATAGGAACGGCAGGTGTGGCAAAACTACGCAGCACATACAAGGCCGCAGGAGCCGAGGTCATCCTCATTTCCGCCGGAGACGCAATTCAGGGCAGCCCCCTTGTAAACCTTGGCAAAGGCAGCTCTGCCATTGAATTTATGAATATGGCCGGCTATGACCTTATGGTTCCCGGCAACCACGAGTTTGACTGGGGAACGGATAATCTTTTGGCTTTGGAAACCCTTGCCGATTTCCCCTTTATCAGTGCAAACATCTATAAATCCGAAACAAAAACCACTTTGTTCTCCCCCAGTATAAGCTTTGATACAGTACTTGGAAAAATAGGTGTTGTGGGCATAACCACTCCCGAAACGGCTACGAAGGCCCATCCCGACAAGGTTCTAGGCACAAGCTTTTCCACCGAGGACGATATGTATGCCGACGCAAAGTTTCAGGTAGATAAGCTTATTTCCGAGGGCTGTGAGTATATCATCGCTGTTGCCCACTTGGGCATTGAAGACGGCAGCGCTCCCAACCGCAGCATAGACCTTGCCCAAAAGGTTTCCGGCATAGACATTATCATCGACGGACACAGCCACAGCGTACTTGACGGCTCCGACGATGCCAATAAATACGGGGACACCCTTATAGTTTCCGCAGGAGAAAAGCTCTCCAACGTTGGAGTTATCACCCTTGACAAAACCTCCTATACGGCAGGGCTAATTTACGCCGCCGATTATTCTGATACAGACGAAACCCTTGCCGCCGCCATAAGCGCCGAAAACGACAGGGTTGAGGCAGAGCTTTCCGCCGTTTTTGCAAAAAGTGAGGTTTTTCTGGACGGCAACCGTGACCCTGGTGTGCGCACCATGGAAACAAATCTTGGTGACTTCGCCGCCGACGCAATACTTTGGGGTGCTCGCTTTGCCTTAGGTGAAGATAAAGTAGACGCCTCCATAACAAACGGCGGCGGAATAAGGGCCTCCATAAAAGCCGGAGAGATTACCATGAAAGACATGGCAACAGTGTTCCCCTTCAGTAACACCATTGCAACAGTGGAGCTTACAGGGGAACAGCTTCTTGAAGCCTTGGCTGCTGCCACCTTCAGCACCCCCGAGGCTGTGGGTGCCTTCCCTCAGGTTTCCGGCATAGAATTTACCATAAAAACCGCCGTACCCTATGTAAACGGTGAAAAATATGAAGACTCCACCTACCATGCTCCCAAAAACTCCGCAGAGCGCATCACCAGCGTAAAGGTAAACGGCAAGGCTCTTGAGCTGGACAAAACCTATACCATAGCCACAAACGACTTTACTGCCTCTGGCGGAGACACCTACGGAGTATTTAAAAAGGCCGTTGTATACGACACCGGAGTCGCTCTTGAGGACGCCCTTGTGGCCTATACCACAGAGGAGCTAAGGGGTCTTGTAACAGCCGAAAAGTACGGCAAGGCCGCAGGCCGCATAAAAATAGACCAGACTCCCCTTGATGTTGACCCCAGTACATGGTATTACCAAAGTGTAATGTCTGCTATTGACAAAGGGCTTATGAATGGGGTCGGTGAGGGGTATTTTGCCCCTGAAGTCACTGTGCAAAGGTCCATGGTAGTCACCATTCTTCACCGACTTGCAGGTTCTCCCGAGCCT
>JAAYFX010000161.1 GCA_012728025.1 Clostridiales bacterium | reverse complement strand
GTACAGGCCCATCTGCGCAGGGAAACCCGCCATACCCTTGAAACACAGTTAAAGTTTTCGGGTGAACTTACAATAGATTTTTCGGAACGCTGCTTATTCTGCAAGGGCGAAAGGGTGGCACTTGCAAAAAAAGAGTTTGACATTGCAGAGCTACTATCACAAAATCTGGGACAAGTTTTTGACAAAGAACGGATTTATGAAAGAGTTTGGGGATATGACAGCGAGGGAGACAGCAGTGTTGTAGCCGAGCATATCCGCAGAATACGAACAAAAGTTGCAGCATATACGGATAAAACCTATATTGAAACGGTTTGGGGATGCGGTTATAAATGGATAAAATAAAGCACATATGGCGTGATTTGTCATTGAGGAAAAGTATTATACTCTATATTTCGGCGTTTGTTATCCTTGCTATTGCCTTAAGTGCGGTAACTTCTTTCTTGTGTAATAATGCTATTGAAACAATCGGCAATTCATATCCGCCAACAGGGGAGAAGTATTATCTGACAAATGAAGCGGGGGAAAAACTGGGTGGCGGAAGCTATATCGGGACTGAACCTTCTCCACTATCTGAAAAAGACAAAACCTTAAAATCCCTGTATGGGCTTATTCCCATAATTGCCACGCCGCTTTATTCTGCATTATGTATCATCACTGCGGCCTTGCTATTTTACAGGAACAAGCTGAAAAGGCCACTTGCGGAATTAAAGACAGCGTCGGAAAGAATTTCCGATAATGATTTGGATTTTTCGATTGATTATGAATGTAACGACGAATTAGGACGGCTTTGTACCTCTTTTGAAATTATGCGTTCTACTCTTGCAAGCAACTTTTCCGAGATGTGGCGGCAGGTGGAAGAACGCAAGCAGCTTAACGCCGCCTTTGCCCATGATTTGCGTACTCCGCTTACGGTGTTAAAAGGCTATGATGAAATGTTGCAGACAAGCAAGGACAATAAAACAAAAGAAACCGCCATTACAATGGGAAGGCATATTTTACGGTTAGAGCATTATATCGACAGCATGAGCAGTTTACAGCGATTGGAGGACGCACAACCGGAGTATACAGAAACACCGTTGCAGGAATTTTTGTCCTCCTTAATGGAAGGTGCGGAAATGCTATGCTCACAAAACGGTAAAAAGCTAAACCCGCAAAACAGAACAGTTTCAAACCTTTTAAATATTGATAAGTCATTTGTTTCACAGGTATGTAATAATTTAATTTCAAATGCCCTCCGCTACGCTATTTCTACTATCACATTGACTTTTGAAGAAAAGGACAAGGGACTGCTTTTGTCGGTATCCGATGATGGCAAGGGCTTTTCCAAAAAAGTGCTTAGCAAGGCGACAAACCCCTACTTCACCGAGGAAGAAAACCACTCCGAGCATTTTGGCTTGGGACTATATATTTGCAAAGTGCTTTGTGAACATCACGGCGGTTATATAAAAACTGAAAATATCGATATCGGCGCAAAAGTATCTGCGTTTTTCAAACCCCTGTCTTTGTAGATAAAAAGTTGAATATTACCCTTTATACTCTCTATGTAAAAACATGGAGAGTATTTTATTGCTTCCTATGATGAAAGGAGTTTTTTATATGGAACTTACAGCAATTGAACTAACTAAACAATACGGCACAAAGACCGCCGTAGACCACTTAAACATCACCTTATCAAACGGGGTTTACGGCTTGCTTGGTGCAAATGGAGCAGGAAAAACAACCCTTATGCGCCTGCTCTGCGACATTCAAACGCCAACTTCCGGCAAAATTACCTTGGACGGTAAAAGAATATCGGAAATGGGTGAGAAATATCGCAATTTGTTGGGGTATCTGCCACAGCACTTTGGATATTACCCCGACTTTACCCCATGGGATTTTTTGCTGTATGTAGCTGCACTAAAAGGATTAAGCGAAAAGCAGGCAAAGATAAAAGCAGCCGAATTGTTAGAGGCGGTCGGCTTAACGAAAGAGAGCCGCCAAAAAATCAAAACCTTTTCCGGCGGCATGAAGCAGCGTTTAGGGATTGCACAGGCTATGTTGAACAATCCTCACATTTTGATATTAGATGAACCGACGGCGGGACTTGACCCCAAAGAGCGTGTCCGTTTTCGCAATCTGATTAGTGCGTTTTCCAAAGACAGGATTGTAATTCTGTCAACACATATCGTTTCCGACGTGGAGTTTATGGCAGAAGAAATTATTATGATGAAATCCGGAGTGATTCTGCATTTCGGAAAGCCACAGGAAATCACCGCAGAAATTGATGGCCAAGTGTGGGAATGTACTGTTCTGTCCAGTCATGCAGAGCAGTACACTGAAACACTTAATATCAGCAATTTGCGCAACACTGAAAATAACTGTACGACGCTACGGGTGATTGCAGATTATCCACCTATGGAAAATGCAATACAGGTACAGCCCACATTGGAGGATTTGTATCTTTTCTATTTTAAAGGAGCGAATGAATAATGAAAAATTTAATAAAGTTTGAACTGCGAAAAATAATAACAACTCGCCTTGCGTTGATTTCTATTGCCGCCGTTTTGTTACTATCTGTTATTCTTTCTGTGTCTACCCTGCAAAATATGTACGCATTTGACGGAGTGAGTAACGAGGGCCGCGGAAAAACAGCCGTTGAGATTGATAAATCCATTGCGGCAAAATATGAGGGCGTTTTGACTGACAAAAAAATTCAGCAAATAATGTCCGATTTCAAGCTCACTCACGATTTGCATGGAATGAACGCCCAGTACTTTTATCAGAACGCCACACAATCCGCCGCTTTTGCCCGATTTTCTGATATGAACGGAAATTGGAATGGGGATAGTATTTCGGATGTTTTTGGAAATGAAGAAATACAAGTCGGCTATGTGAACGGCTGGCTCAATACAAGTCATAACATGGCGAAAATTTTATTTGCCCTTTCACTTATTATTATTTTAATGATTGCCCCCGTTTTTTCTGGTGAATATGGCGGCGTTGATAACATCATTCTGACAAGCAGATACGGAAAGACAAAATGCGCTACTGCCAAAGTGATAGCAAGTTTGATTTCCGCTTTGCTTATAACACTTTTAGTTTTTGGCTTTAACCTGCTATTTGCACTCATGATTTATGGAACAGAGGGCTTGAATTGCAGCATTCTATTTGCTCCCCAAGAGTTTGTAGAGGGATATATTCCGTTTAATATTACTTGCGCAACGGTACTTAAACACCAGCTTCTTTTAGCTTTTACCAGTGCCGTCAGCGTAACGGGAATTACTTTAATCTTATCTGCTTTTTGCAAAAGTCAACTGATTGCGTTTGCCGTTTCTGCCGCTATCCATATTATGCCGATTATGCTGCCTATACCTGAAACGAGTTCACTGTATCGGCTTATTGTGCTCATGCCCTTTTATCATTCACAGTACATTTCTATCCTGTCAGTTGAGCAAATGAAAAGCGGAATGCTCTATGCAATATGGGCGATTCCTGTGGCGGTAATTTTAATGGTAATTGGTACGGTTGTTTCCCGCCGGCTTTTTGCAAAACATCAAGTTTCATAAATAACGTGAGCTGTCACTGGGTTTTTCAAGAGTACGGTATCAACACCGATTACCTCATTGCCCGTATTCAGCCAGATGGTGAACTGACTAAAAAGCGATAGGTCATATACCATATATGCAAGAGAAAAAGAACAAAAGTGACCAGACTTACGCCTGCTCACTCTTGTTCAAGAAACTCAAAATTTCCTGTGCAATGTATCCTTCCTGTATAGCAAACTTTTTGAAGGATTTTTTTAACCCATCATCTTCAGAATGGTCAGAATACTGAGCAAAACTTCTGACACGTTCCTGAGTATCCAAAAGCACCTTTTCTAAATAGGCTTGTGTATCTATTTTCATATTAATCACCTCAGAGCAAAGTATTTGCAGCCATTGATTATTTATTCAAGTAAAAGGAGTTTTATTTGGCACTCCATCCTCAATAAGCTAGAGCGGTTTTTCCGAATGCCCTCTAAAACTTACACCGTGGCTAAAAAGTCTAACTGCAGATATTTCAAGCAGGTCATAATTTGATGATAACTTCCTATCCTGCATTACTCAAAATAAAGCACAAATCCGAACCCTTCAATCACAGGAAAAACCTGTCTTGAAGAGTTCGGATTATATGTGTTTGGTGCCGGTGGCCGGACTCGAACCGGCACGCTGTTGCCAGCGGTGGATTTTGAATCCACTACGTCTACCTATTCCATCACACCGGCGTGTGACAAAGTTCATTATAACCTGAAAGAAAGTCTTTTTCAAGTATAATTTTTTTATAACATTAAAAATGGTCAAATACAGAAAGCTATGGCCCAAAGGCCCACACCCTTTGTGCTGCTGCTGTCTAAGGCAAGAGCCTTTATTTCCGAGATATTTCCACGAATAATCATAAATTGTATATTCTTCATAAGCTTTTCCGTATACAGGAAAACGGGAGATGCCAATTCGGCGCCTCCCGTTGAAAACAAAAACTTGCCCTTCCTACGTTGGCATTATCCAAATCAGGTTTAAGGGTCGAAGTTTGATTACTTCCTCTCAGCCTGCCGCACAAGCTCCCCTGTTCGCAATTTATTTTTTACATTATAAGCATTATAAGAGGGGTTTATCAAGAATTCTCTTTTTTTCCGATATTTGCTCAAGAGCAAGATTATAAAGTTCGTTTTTGGAAAAGCCTGTATCCTGAGAGGCAAAACGTGCCGCCTGTTTTAAGGAATTGCCCTCGTCCCTATAAAAACTAAGGCGCTCAAGAGCCTGCTGGAGACTTACAGTTGGCCCTGCCCTTAGAGCCTTTCCCCTTACGACTAGAACATACTCGCCCTTGGGAGGCTTTTGCTCATATATGCTTATGGCCTCGTCTATGGTGCCTCGGATGGTTTCCTCATGAAGCTTTGTTATTTCCCTGCAAAGGCTTATCTGCCTGTCTCCGCCGAAAACAGCTTTAAGGTCTTCCAAGGTTGCGCAAAGCTTGTGGGGGGCCTCATAGATTATCATGGTGCGTTCCTCATCTCTAAGGCTTTCAAGATGCTCTGCCCTTGCCTTCCGAGAGGTGGACAAAAAGCCCTCAAAGGT